>JBOFKE010000374.1:0-6421 GCA_051657185.1 Bacteroidales bacterium
AGAACGATCGGATATTTTTTTAAAGAATCAGAAAATTGCTCATTGAATACGATCGTATCTTTTCTACTCCACTGCATCTGATCAAAAGAATGGTATTGAAAGAATACTTCCTTAGGCTGGCAAGCATATGCAAAGCAAATAAAGAGGATGCAAAGCATCCCCTTTATCAGATATGATAGAAAATTATTTCTTTTCTTTGTTTTTGTTCTCATTTGTTCCTGGACCATTCGAATGATTCTTTGGTTTCGGTTGCGAAGCATTTGTATTCTCTTTTCCTTCTTTTGGAGGGTGAGGCTTATGATGCTTACGTTTAGGGTTATTGTGAGTCGGATGCTTCTGTCCACCGTTAGGGTTTTGCTCATCTGTTTTCGGTTTCCCTTGATTCACTTTACCCTCTCCATCAGCTTTTACAATCTCTTTATCTTTACCATTTTTCGGACCATTATTTTTATTGTTTGGGTTCGGTCTGAATTTAGGTTTTAGAGTAGCTGCAGGCGCCTCGTTCTCACCCTGAGCTGTAGCTTGTAGCTTAGTGTTCGGTTCAGTCTGTGCAGGCTTGTTTTTGCTTCTGCTTTTATTTCTGTTCTTTCTTGTTTTGTCAAAACGAGTCAGGCTTTCATCGCCTACACCATCCTGGAATTCGCGTTGTGGTTCATCCTCTTTTTCTCCTTCGGCTAGCTGATCGACACGAATACCTCTTTTATTCAGAGCTATAACTTCAAAAGCTCTTTTAGCAGGAATAGAAACTAAGTTTGCGGGAACAACAGGGTCACTCGAATAAGTAATCTCTCTTTTCAGAATGTCCGTTTTGAAGTGGTAATATACGCCTTCTTTTGTTTCCAGTGCAACTTCGCGTGAAGGTAGTTGTTTTTGTGCTTCCACATATATATCCACTTCATAGTTGATACAGCATTTCAATTTAGCACATTGTCCTGCTAGTTTTTGCGGATTGAGCGAAATGTCCTGATGTCTTGCTGCACCGGTTGCTACAGAAGCAAAACTGGTCATCCAGCTTGCACAACAAAGCTCACGTCCACACGGACCAATACCGCCAATACGACCTGCTTCCTGTCTGGCTCCGATCTGTTTCATCTCGATACGTACACGGAAAGCTTCAGCCAATACTTTGATTAACTGGCGGAAATCGACACGACCTTCAGCGATATAATAGAAAATAGCTTTTCCACAATCACCCTGATATTCCACATCGCCAATTTTCATATCCAGACCTAAGTCTTCTGCAATTCTTCTGGCACGAAGCATCGTATCATGTTCCCGTGATTTTGCTTCTTCGTACTTTTCGATGTCGACCGGTCTTACTTTGCGATATAGTCTTTTTAGTTCAGAATCACGATTCATGCCGAGTTTCTTCATTTGTAAAAGAACCAGCGGCCCGGCTAATGAAACAGTGCCGACGTCATGACCCGGTGTAGCTTCAACGGCAACTAAATCGCCTTTATCCACAGATAAATTATTTGTGTTTCTGAAATAGCCCTTACGTGTATTTTTGAATTGAACTTCTACGAACTCGTTATCACGCACGCTTTCAGGAAGGTCGCATAACCAGTCGTAAGTATTCAATTTATTATCTTGTTTACAGGTGCAGCCGCATTTTTTCATGCAACAGCCACCCTTCTTTATATATTTAAAGCTCATTCGTTAATAGAGTTAGATATTAGAATAAACACAAAGGTATCATTTTTTTAATAATACAATTGTTTTCAGAGCTAAATCAAAGAAAACCATCTTAGCATTAACATTTTGCTCAATATGTGTTTCTGCCGTAGCAAATTCCTCATAAAATGAGAGAATGTTACGCTCATTTAGATAGGGTGCAAATCTGAATGCAAATTGAGCCTCTTCCGAAGTCATGTAATTGAGTTCGGGCGTCTGGATATTTGCAATGTAATTTTCCCGTATTATATGCTGACAATAATTGAGAAACTGTTTCTGTTTTTCTCGTCCAAGCGAAGCAATTTCTTCTGAAATATTTTTCAGTGAGTTCAGTGCGTCAAACTTTTGGGCCGGATTATCGCGTGAAGAAAGATTTGCCACGGTATATGCCTGTCTCATATAGTTGACAAAATATTGATGATATCTTTTCTTATCCTCATTGATACTAATACATTCCAATGCCCGAAGATAATTCCCGTTAGCATAGTGAGCGATGTGTTTCGCATCGGGGGCTTCAAGTAAGAAGCGTTCGCTCAAAGCTGCAGCAAGGGTGTTTTCTTCAATGTTGCGAAGATGAATTCGTTGGGTTCGCGACTGAATAGTCAGAAGAATATGATCTGCTGATTCCGATACAAGAAGAAACAGCGTTTTAGCCGGTGGCTCTTCCAGAAGTTTCAGGATTTTATTGCTGCATGTTTCATGCATTTTTTCCGGTAGCCAGATAATCATGATTTTATACTCAGCTTCAAATGCTTTGAGATTGAGTTTTTTCATAATTTCCAAAGCCTCATTGGTGTATATCTGTCCTTGTGAATTGTCACAATCGATATAAGACATCCATTGGCTGTAATTGAAATATCCGTTTTTTAACACGAAAGAACGGAACTCCGGCAGATAATCATCACAAACTTCTTTTTTCTGAGCTGCACTTTTGTAAATCGGAAAAACAAAATGAAGGTCAGGATGAACGAGCTGATCATATTTTTTGCAGGAAGGGCATACTCCGCAAGCCTCGTGTTCCGAGCGATTTGTACAATGAATATAGCGCGCAAAAGCAAGTGCCATTGGAAATTTACCTACTCCTTCATTTCCGGCAAATAGCAGGGCATGCGGAATCTGGTTATGATCAACCAGCTGGCATAACCTGTTTTTTGTCTCTTCTTGTCCTATGATCTGTTTAAAGAACATCTGTTCAACCTTCCTCTTTTGTTTTGTTTAATATACTTGTTTCGCAATATCCCGAACGCTCGGAGTTGCATTTAATGTGTAAAAGTGAATGCTTGGAACCTGGTTTGCAATTAACTCTTTGGCCTGATGTATTCCCCATTCAACACCAATCTGCTTTGCTCCTTCTGCCGTTTTGCAATTGCGCAATTCATGTGCCAGTTCTTCGGGGATATCAACATGGAATATCTTAGGAAGTATGGCTAACTGACTTATGTTGGTGATAGGTTTAATACCCGGAATAATCGGAACCTGGATGCCTGCTTCACGACAGCGCTTCACGAAATCGAAAAATTTGCTGTTGTCAAAAAACATTTGCGTAACGATATATTCTGCACCGGCATCAACCTTTGCTTTCAGATAATGCATATCTGATTTTAAGTTCGGAGCTTCTTCATGTTTCTCCGGATATCCTGCGACTCCATAAGAAAACTGTCTTCCGTTCCGCTCAAGCGTTGATCCATCCAGAAATTGGCCTTGATTGTACAGATTGACTTGCTCTTGTAAGTCAATGGCATAATGATGTCCGTCTGAAATACTTGAAAAGACAGACTCATTCTTTGATTTATCTCCTCTTAAGAGTAAAAGATCATGTATTCCCAGAAAGTCAAGGTCAATCAACATATACTCGATCTCACTTTTTGTAAAGCCACTACAGATAACATGAGGCACAGCCGGAATGTTATACGTGTTTTTGATAGCTGCCGCGACAGCTACCGTACCCGGACGTTTTCTTTCTACTACCTGTCTGTATAATCCGTTATCTGTTGTTTTATATGCAACATCGCTACGGTGTGTCGTGATATTGATATATTTGGGATCGAATTCTTTTAAAGTGTCAATGGTATGATAAATCTTTTCCAGTCCATTCCCTTTAAGGGGTGGAAGAACTTCAAAAGAGAATGCTGTTTTCTTGCTTGAGTTTATTAGGTCAATTACTCTCATCAATGTAATATATTAGATACACTTACTTTTATTTACGCAAAGATAAGAGATTGACGGAAAGAATAATGCAATGTGTGTAAAAGATTAACAGAAAGAAAGTATTTAGTACTCAAAAACATCTTTTTTGAAACTAAGATGCACTCTTTCTTGTTAGAATATCAGGTGTTATCTCTAAACTTAATGATCGATATGAAACATATAATCTGGTTTTTCTTATTGCTGATCTCATGTCAGTCCAATAGTCAGAATAATGTGTCAAGGAACAATCAAAATAATACGATTATGGAATATAATAATTTATCGGAGCAGGAAAAGCGTGTTATTGTAAATAAAGGTACAGAAAGAGCCTTTACCGGTGAATATGTGAATAATAAGGCTGAAGGAACGTACATCTGCAAGCAGTGTAATGCTCCGCTCTATTTGTCTAAAGATAAGTTTGAATCGCATTGCGGCTGGCCAAGTTTTGATGACGAAATAGCAGGAGCTGTTTTGCGTATTCCTGACCCTGACGGCATGCGTACGGAAATCGTGTGTGCCAACTGCGGAGGACATCTGGGACACGTATTCCTGGATGAAGGATTTACAGATAAAGATACCAGACATTGCGTAAATTCTGTATCTTTGGTTTTTGTGCCGAAAGGCGAACCCATTAAAAACACAATTAAAAAGAATATGGAACAACAAACTAAAACGGCCTATTTTGCTTCGGGATGTTTCTGGGGTACCGAGTATTATTTCCGGAAATTAAAAGGTCTGAAATCAACGGCTGTCGGTTTTATGGGAGGTCACGTGGACCATCCATCCTATAAAGATGTATGTACTAAAACAACCGGACATGTGGAGACAATCGCTGTCGATTACGATCCTTCGAAAATAACTTATGATGATTTGGTAAAATATTTTTTCGAAACGCATGACTTTACACAAGAGGATGGACAGGGTCCGGATATAGGCCCTCAATATTTATCGGTTATATTTTACAATTCGGATGAAGAAAAGGCGATTGCTGAAAAATACATCAAACAATTAGAGGATAAAGGATATAAAGTTGCGACAGAATTAAGACCTGCTTCTGCTTTCTGGAAAGCCGAAGATTATCATCAGCAATATTATGAACATAAAGGGACGACTCCTTATTGTCATATCTATACAAAGATCTTTGATTAAATTTAAAGGAAGCCCGTTCTATTTGGATTAATTATTTGAAATGGCTTTAAATGATAAGGACCTCCTTGCTCACGCAAGAAAGTCCCCTTTACTGACTAAATCATTTACTAAAATGAGTTCAATAATCTATATTCTGTAACAATAACGGCATAATACAGGAAATTGTTTAATTGCGGAATGTTAAAAATAATAAATATGCTTTTGGGGGTTGTGGGTTTATCTCCTAAGTATTTTAGTTTCTGTAGATTATAATTGTTTGGTGTGTGTTTATTTTTATGTTTAGAATGTGATTTTTTTATAAACAGACGGGGGCGTCTCCTAAAAAAGAGACACCCCCGTTTTATCTATTAAAACAGTCGATGCTGACCAATAATATCATCGATAAGTTGATTTTTATCCACCTGTTCATCTTCGTCATTCGTGTTTTCAATATCGATCCCTTGTTCATCCTCCTCATCCGGAGTTTCCTCCTTTTCCTCTTCTAAAAAGCGGATTGGGTCGATTTCCTGGATGTTTTCAATATTCAGACCACTCAGACGTTTGCCTTTCGCTTTGACCGATCGGGTAGGGGTTGCTTCTTCAACATCAATAATCATCGGAGCAATTTCTCCCGTTTTAGCATCGGCAGTCGTTAACTCAAATCGGGCATAATACTCTTGTGAGATAACCTTTATTTCTGATTTACTATTATCACCGATCAAACTTTGTTTCTTCGTAGAAGGTTCGAAATTGAATCGTTTCAGATAATAGGAATCCTGATCAGCATCCCAATAGATCATAGACCAGACCTTGTTCTCATCAAATTTCTCGATATAAAGAATATTTGTTTCGAAGTGATTGGTTGAATCGAAGGTTGTCGTGTAATACTCCCCATTGTTTAACACAACCAATACAAGATCTTCTCCTCCGAATTCTCCCAGATATTCGCCTCTGCCATCATAATTCAGGCGGAATACATCCCGGTCAAACCAGACTTCCCGTCCTCCTAATGTAGATACACCTTTGCTCTTAAGCGAGATACGGTGCACTTCATTTCTTGTCAGAATTACCCCCATTGAGCTACGTCCTTTAATAACGACACGGGAGAAATCTTCCTCGAATTGGATTTTGCGAATCTTTGGATTTGGTTTAAGCGTAATACGAATCACTTCCGCCTCACCATTAGGATTGGCAGAGAACCAGGCAATCCGCGATTGGGGTGTACCTTTTGTCAGATCATATTCGCGATCGCGGGTAATGCCGGTCACGGCAAAACGTTTAATGAAATGTGTTCCGTTCAATCCATCCCGATACACTACATTGTAAATAGTACGCTTGTCGTTTTTCTTAAATACATTTGCATAAATCGCATTTTTGCCAATGAACAGCTTGTCCGAAACGCGTACTATTTTATATTTTCCATCCCGATAGA
>JBOFKE010000375.1:0-2227 GCA_051657185.1 Bacteroidales bacterium
AGTTATTATTATTCGGTTCTGAGCGTAGTGCCGGAAAGAAGTACACATTCCGTGGCAAAGAAATTGAAGTTAAGCTTCTACAACACAATGATGATTTCAAAGGAGTAGATATTGCCTTCACTTCAGCCGGTGCCGGTACTTCTAAAGAATTTGCGCAAACAATCACAAAACACGGAGCTGTAATGATTGACAATTCGAGTGCATTCCGCATGGATGAAAATATTCCATTGGTTGTACCTGAAGTGAATGGTGAGGATGCTAAAGTTCGCCCATTAAATATCATTGCCAATCCTAATTGTACAACAATACAAATGGTTGTTGCACTCAAAGCAATCGAAGATATCTCACATATTAAAACGGTACACGTTTCTACTTATCAGGCTGCAAGTGGTGCAGGTGCTGCTGCAATGGATGAGTTAGTAGTACAATATGAAGAATTAGGTGCAGGTAAGGAAGCTACAGTTTCTAAATTTGCTTATCAACTTGCCTACAATGTTATTCCTCAAATTGACGTATTCACTGATAATGACTACACAAAAGAGGAAATGAAAATGTATCACGAAACTCGCAAAATTATGCACTCGGATATCAAAGTCAGTGCAACATGTGTTCGTGTTCCGGTGATGCGCGCACATTCTGAATCAATCTGGTTAGAAACAGAAAAACCAGTTTCGGTTGCAGAAGCTCGTGAAGCTTTTTCTAAAGCTGACGGAGTTATTCTTATGGATGAGCCTGCGAACAAAACATATCCTATGCCATTATTTCTGGCTGGAGAAGAACCTGTATATGTAGGCCGTATCCGTGAAGATATTACAAATCCGAATGGATTAACATTCTGGTGCGTAAGCGATCAAATTAAAAAAGGAGCTGCTTTAAATGCTGTTCAAATTGCTGAATATCTGATTCGCGAAAACGCATTATAAGCTTTTAGTATAAAACAAAAAAAAGAGGTTATCGGGTTAAATCCTGATAACCTCTTTTTTGTTCTTGCCCCAAAATCTCACTTCGACATTTAAAATCCCATTATTCAAAAATACTTTATTAAAACTCGATTGTTATATAATTGAAATATCTACTTTTGAATTCGTTTTAGAACGTCAATTCAATTGTACACATTGCAAACGACACAAAATGGAAAACATACAAGTTGCTATATCAGGGGCTAGCGGATTTATTGGATCCTTCCTAACCAAATACTTTACTGAAAAGGGATATAAAATTGTCCCTTTAGGCAGGAAATACTTTAAACCAAAGATGGAAGATGAATTACTTTCTATCTTAGAAAACTCTCAGGTCGTCATCAATCTGGCTGGATCAACTATAGCCAGACGTTGGACCCCTTGGGCTAAAGATGAAATATTAGAAAGCAGAATCGGACCTACACGTATTCTTGTACATGCAATCAACCGATTAGTAAAAAAGCCCGAAGTATTTATCTCGGCTTCAGCTGTTGGAATATATCCAAGTGATTACAATATATACCGGGAGACTGATATAAAATTCGGAGATAACTTTTTATCTCAGGTATGTCAAAAATGGGAAAATGAACTAAAAGATTTATCACCTGAAGTTCGTGTTTGTGTAATACGTTTAGGACTTGTATGGAGTGATACTGACGGGATTTTACCTAAAATGCTGCTTCCGTTCCGGATATTTATGGGTGGTATGATTGGAAATGGATATCAACCTCTATCCTGGATTCATTTAGAAGATGTTGCGAGAGGTATAGACTTTCTAATTGAGCACAAAGCTTCCGGAGGTATTTACAATTTCACTTCACCGGATGTTATCAACAACCGGAAATTTACACAAATCGCAGCAAAGTTATTAGTTCGTCCGACTTGGTTAAACATACCTCCGATACTATTAAGAATATTACTCGGTGGTGCTGCATCTTTAATGGTGAAAGGACAAGCGGCATATCCTGAAAGATTAATCGAAGAAGGTTTTACATTCAAACATACCGATGCAGCAGCAACACTTAAACAGATTATCTCGGAACCAAAAAAGAAACAATCTTAGTATTTTATATATTTTAACTATATATAATGCAGCAAATATTCCTACAAAATCATCTAAGCATTAAATCAAATAAATTATCTGTGCACAGAGATAATATTCTAAAACTAATGTTTATGAAAAAAGCGGGAATCTATTTTCTTTTTATGATTATGCTTCTGCCTTTTTTTTCATCGTGTGATGATGACGGATATTCTCTAAATGATTA
>JBOFKE010000376.1:0-10774 GCA_051657185.1 Bacteroidales bacterium
GGGAATAATTAAATCTATTCGCAAATAGGTCATAGCCAGTTGAAAAGTCAAAAAACAGTAATGGATTCTTCCCATTGCGAATCATTCCTTTCTTATAACTGAGAACAATATCCATATTATTCCCATTTTTATCCGGAACTGAAATATATTCTGTTTCAAAGTCAGAAGGGTTAAACTTCAGATCCATTAAAGATGTAACAGGACGGATTTCATTCGTAGAGTCTAATGAAATGGCATATAATGTATGAGGCGTAATAAGGGATTCATTAAGAATGAATGCTTTACACCCATTTCGCTCTGTGATTAATTCCGATCGACCGCTTGGCGGGATGGTTAATATATGAGCTTTCCAGTCATTCTTATGGATGAGGATACCTTCATGTTTTTGAAGATTCTGTAGAGTAAGTATTATTTCATCTTTTAGTATATTAATTGTTGATGCAGGATAATCTGTTGTGTATAGAATTTGCCATTTTTTGTCAGCTAAATTGTATCCAAGCAGTTGAGAATGATTATTAACAGTTCTGAATAGATATATGTATTTATCATCTGCACCTTTTATGGAAGCATTACGATCTTTAAGATACAACTTCGCTATTTGATTAGGCTCATTCTTTTTGCTATTAATATCTAATGAGTAAATATCCAGTCTGTCTTCTATTTGAGAAAGTTCGCTAATAAATAACTTCTCGTCGGCCAGAAGTAAGCTTAGATTATTGTTGATTAATCCAGACCCCTTAAAGACAATAGTCGATTTCTTCTGGCGAAGATTATAAAAGTAAACATTGTTTTCATTGGATTGCTTTGTTGATCCAATATAATAGAAGCCGTCATTAACCCAAACCGGCTTTTGGTTGTAAGCAATGTCTTCCGTTGAATCATAGAGCAGCTTATTATCAGATAGAGGGTATATACGAATCGTGTATTTGTTATTCTTATCATCCAATTGCGGTACTGCTATGTATTTACCATCACCGGAAATAGCTGTTGTGTTAATTTGTTCCTGCTGAATAGAACTGTTTTTGTATGAATCAATACAGATTGGCTTTAAATCTTTTGCGTGCATTTTATAAAGACTAAGACTATCTTGATTCATGCCTTGTTTATAATAATAGAGTGTGTCGTTAAGTAACTCAATCATAAAAAAACGAGGGGTCGAACTTAAATCTGAAATTCTTTTTTCCAGACTTGCTTTAATAGGCGATTTATCGAAATAATTAGAGGTTAAAGCCACTTGTTCTTCAAGCCAGTTTTCTCTGGTTTGATCTGAGTCTGATTCTAACCACTGATATTCATCTGTAACCTCAATATCATATAAAGTATCGACTGTTGTATTGTTTTCAGCATATGGATAGTTATAACTTTTTAAACCACAGCTATGCAGAAATGAGAAGGATAATAATATTACAAGCAAATATGACTTATTATGCTCCATTGTGTGTGTAAATTATAAAGAGGATAAGTAGTGTGACAACTTATCCTCTTCCAGTTATGTATTTGTTTTATCTTATATACGATCAAGAACAACACGAATCAAATCACTGATAGAGTTTTTATAATTGCTGTTTGCTTCTTTAATTAAACGATTCGCAATAATAGAGCAAACTGTAACAGCTTTATGTCCCATTAATTTAGAAAGACCGGCCAGGGCAGAGCTTTCCATCTCGTAATTTGTAACACAATACCCGTTATAAGAGAATTTTTCAATTTTCTCATTTAAATGAGGATCAGCAAGTGGAAGTCTTAGCTCTCGTCCTTGTGGTCCATAAAAACCATTTGCAGAAATAGTAACACCTCTTACCATATCAGCTTGAGCTATTTGCTCAACTAGTTCGAGGTCTGCATCTACAACATAAGGAGCAGCCCAGTGACGAGAATAACCTGTTTGTTGACAAAAAGCATCTTCAAAATCCAGGTCAACAACTTTATTTCGTCCTGCATAGAAATTAAGAACACCATCAAAGCCGATTGATTTCTCAGATACACAGAAGGTTCCGACCGGAACATGTTTTTGCAATCCGCCGCTTGTTCCAATTCTAACTAATGTCAGTTGTTTGAATTCGGGATTGTCTGTACGTGTTGCAAAATCGATATTTGCCAAAGCATCTAATTCATTCACAACAATGTCTATATTATCAGTTCCAATACCATGAGAAAGAACCGTTAGGCGTTTACCTTTATACGTTCCGGTGATAGTGCGGAACTCACGGCTTTGTACTTCAAACTCTTTAGAATCAAAAAATGATGCTACAAGATCGACTCTACCCGGGTCACCTACCAAAATAACTTTATCGGAGATTTGCTCCGGTTTCAAATGAAGATGAAAGATAGTACCATCACCATTTATAATTAATTCAGATTCAGGATAGTGTTTCATAACATAAAAATTTATTTTTATAATAGATTGAAGCTGTTACTTCTGATTATTCGAAGGACGAGCAATCGTCTCACGCATAGTAGTATCAGCTTCTAAATTCTTCATTTTATAATAGTCCATGATGCCCAGATTGCCTGAACGGAAAGCCTCAGCCATTGCCTTCGGAACCTCTGCTTCTGCTTCAATTACTTTAGCACGTGCTTCCTCTGCTTTAGCCTTCATTTCTTGTTCAAGAGCAATTGCCATTGCACGTCTTTCTTCGGCCTTTGCTTGTGCAATATTTTTATCTGCTTGCGCCTGGTCCATTTGTAACACGGCACCAATGTTTTTTCCGATATCCATATCGGCAATATCAATCGATAGAATCTCAAAAGCAGTTCCGCTGTCCAGTCCTTTTTTCAAAACTAATTTTGAAATAGAATCCGGATTCTCCAGTACGGTCTTGTGAGATGCAGATGATCCGATAGAAGAAACAATACCTTCGCCAACGCGTGCCAAAATTGTGTCTTCTCCGGCTCCACCGACAAGTTGTTTAATATTAGCACGGACTGTTACTCTCGCTTTTGCAATTAATTGAATACCATCCTTAGCAACGGCTGCTACAGGAGGAGTGTCAATAACTTTCGGGTTAACAGACATTTGGACAGCTAAAAAAACGTCACGACCTGCGAGGTCTATAGCTGTAGCCATTTGAAAGTTCAAATCAATATTAGCTTTAGAGGCTGAAACAAGTGCATGTACAACTCGCTCAACGTGTCCCCCTGCCAGATAATGAGCTTCTAATTCATCGCGTGTCAGGTTTTTAAGTCCTGCTTTATGAGCTTCGATCATAGCCCGCGCAATGACTGAAGGTGGAACTTTACGAAACCGCATAAGCATTAATTGAAGAAGTGAAATGTGCACTCCTGAAATTTTAGCCGAGAACCAAAGCGGAAACGGCACAAAGTAAAAGAATAAAATGATAAGAAAGGATACTATGACCCACAAAATAATTGTTGTTTCAAGCATAGTCATAAATTATTAGTATATATAAATGATTATTTTTCGTTTTCAACCACAACTGTGTTTCTATCTATACGAATGACAACTACAATTTTATTTTCTTCAATAAAACCACTTTCTGATTTGGCTTCAAAAAAGTTCTCTCCGTCTGTAACTTTACCCATTGGATTAAGTCTGGATACTGTAGTTAATCTCTCACCGGCATGTAGTTTGTTAATATGCGTATCTGTAATTTTAAAGTTTAATTCTTTTTTTAGTGCTGCCTTGTCAAAAAGTTTAGACTTTATGCAGATATAAAAAAAGAGAATAAATAAACAGACAGATATAACAGCAATTAGTATAAGTCCTGTTACTCCAAAAGTATGAAAAGAATAATATAAACCTATTATAGCTAATATACCCCCGGCAATTCCTCCAACTGTAATACCCGGTAAAACGAATATTTCTATTAATATCAGAATGATCGCTAATATTAATAATGTCGTGACAATTACTATTTCCATAATGTTCTATTTGAAAATGTTGAGTAAATGAATAGGTGCAAAGATATTCTTTTTGTTGAATCTGCAAAATTATATAAATGAACATTTCGTTATTTTGAATATAGGAATAGAGATATAACTGTTTGTCATTTGTATTAAACTCCATTTTTAGGATTCATCTTTGAGTATTTCTTGTTATTTTGACATAATGAAGTTAAAGGAGGAGTGTTGCTCCCTTTATGAATTCAGGCTTGTTTTGTAACAGGAGGATGTGTCGCTTCCGAGACGTGAAGAAAGAAAATAAATTATCAACTGTCCGTGAATAAATAAAGTTTTTTTTTATCGGATTCTATCTGCTTGAACTTTGATTTTGGATGGTTGTTCTTTCTTTATATAAAAATGTGTGTATGGAAAGTAAACCTTATAGAATAGGATTAGCCTTAAGTGGAGGAGGAGCAAAGGGTTTTGCTCATATTGGTGCAATAAAAGCTCTGGAAGAATATGGATTGACTCCTGATATCGTTTCCGGCGTAAGTGCGGGGTCACTGGTCGGGTCGCTTTATTGTGATGGACATACTTCTGAGGAAATGATTGAGATGTTTCGACCAATAAAGTTTTTAGATTTTGCAGAAATAGTAGTGCCAAAGAAAAGTTTTCTGACTATGAATGGTTTTAAGAACTTCTTGAAAAATAATCTGTCGACTAATACTTTTGAAGGTTTAAAGAAGCCTTTGATGATTGTAGCAACGGATCTTGATCATGGAAATAGCATTACATTTAAGAGTGGAGACAAATTAATTGATAAAATTGCAGCTTCATGTTCGATTCCTGTATTATTTTCGCCACAGAATATCGATGGCGTAAATTATGTGGATGGAGGTGTATTAAAGAATTTTCCCGTAACCCCTCTGATTCCTATATGTGATATCGTGATTGGAGTTAACGCAACGCCTTTGGTTTTAAAAGAATATAAAAAATCGATTATAAGTATAGCCGAACGCTCATATACCTTTATGTTTAAGGCAAATAGCTTTCAGGATATGCAATTGTGCGATTTGATTATAGAGACCAAAGAGACGTATAGTTATAGCCTGTTTGATACACAGCACGTGAACGAGATTGTCGATATAGGTTATAATGCAACTATTCAAGCTCTTGAACAGAGTAATGCTAAAACACATATAATGCAATATGCAAAACAAAAATTTATACACGATTAAATGATGCGTAATAGATTAATGATATATCAGGTTTTGCCTCGTTTGTTTGGCAATTGTAAGGAGGATTTGACATTTGATGGCTCATTAGAAGAAAATGGGACTGGTAAATTCTCTGATTTTACAGAGAAAACTCTTCAAGAGATTTCAAAACTGGGCTGTAACGCAATATGGTACACAGGCGTTATAGAACATGCTACCAAAGAAGACTTTTCAGTATATGGTATAAAAAAAGATAATCCATATGTAGTTAAAGGAAAAGCAGGTTCTCCTTATGCAATAAAGGATTATTATGACGTTAATCCTTATTTAGCAGATAATGTTTTAAATCGGATTGGGGAGTTTGAAGAATTAATTGAGCGGACACACTTAGCCGGACTTAAAGTTATTATTGATTTTGTGCCAAATCATGTTGCCAGAGTTTATTCTTCAGATGCAAAACCAGAAGGTATAAAAGATTTTGGTTCTGGAGATGATACTACATGTGCGTTTACCCCGAATAATAATTTTTATTATATTCCATATCAGGTTTTCGCAGGTCAATTTGAGTTAGGAGAGGGAGAATCTCAGTATAAGGAATATCCGGCTAAAGCAACAGGGAATGATTGTTTCCAGGCATATCCTACCGTAAATGACTGGTATGAAACGGTGAAACTTAACTATGGTGTCGATTATTCGGCATGGGGAGCGAAACATTTTGATCCGATTCCTGACACTTGGTTTAAGATGTATGATATACTTAAATACTGGGCTGAAAAAGGAGTTGATGGGTTTCGTTGTGATATGGCAGAAATGGTTCCGGTTGAATTTTGGGGATGGGTCATTCCTAGGATTAAGCTTTTATGTCCTGAAATGATTTTTATTGCAGAAGTTTATAATCCGGATCAATATCATAGCTATGTATTTAATGGTAAATTTGACTACTTATACGATAAAGTTGGATTGTATGATACTATAAAAGGAGTTATCAGAGGTGAACTGCCTGCAAGTTCTCTAACATCATGTTGGCAACGATTAGGTGAGGTGAGTAATTATATGCTTAATTTTATGGAAAATCATGATGAGCAAAGGATTGCATCGCCTTTTTTTGCAGGAAGTGCTGAAGCCGGTTTCGCAGGTATGATTGTTTCAACTTGTATGTCTAAAGCTCCATTTATGCTTTATTTTGGTCAGGAGTTAGGAGAAGAAGCGATGGATACAGAAGGATTTAGTGGTCAGGACGGACGTACTACTATTTTTGATTTTTGGAGTGTCGAAAGTATTCGACATTGGTATGATCATGGAAATTGTGAGGAGCGTTTATTGTCAGGCAGGCAAAAACAAATTCGTCAATTTTATAAATCAATATTGAATATTGCAGAGAATGAGAAAGCGATAACCGAAGGTTTGTTTTTCGATTTAATGTATGTAAATCCATCTTCTGAATATTTTAATCCGGATAAGCAATATGCTTTTTTAAGAAAATATGAGGACGAATTAATTCTGATAGTCGTTAATTTCGATCTTTATGAGCAAGATTGCAAAATCGTTATTCCGAAGCATGCATTCGATTATCTGGAGATAGAAGAAAGGGCAGAAATAGAATGTAAAGAGTTGTTGTCGAAAATGACGCTTTATCAATCATTATCAGTCTTAACTCCTTTTAGAACACGTGTTCCCGCACAAAGCGGAGTTATATGGAAAATCAGACTTTAGTCTTGTTTTTTAATTTGTAAATCTTATTTTTGCCCTTAAGGAATATGCTTAAGGGCAAACTCTCTTATAAATAAACTATAAAATTAGAAATTATGGAATACAGACAAGTGGATTCTTATTCAGAGAAACAGGGACAAAGTGTTTCTGCACTAATACGTAAAGTATATGGTTGGATGTCGATTGCATTATTAATAACAGGAGCGACTGCTGCATTAGTTGCGAATAATCATAATGTAATTAATTATTTGATGACTAATAGCTGGGCATTTTGGGGCTTATTTATACTGCAATTGGGAATGGTTATTTTTCTTTCTGCACGTGTAGAGAAAATGTCGGTAACAACTGCTTCTACAGTATTTATTCTTTACTCATTCATAACGGGTGTTACGTTTTCCATGCTATTTATGATTTACACTACGGAATCAATAGCATCTACTTTCTTTATTACAGCGTCTGTTTTTGCAGTGATGAGTATATTTGGGTTTATGACTAAAAAAGATTTAACATCTGTAGGGAGTCTGTCTTTTATGGCTTTAATAGGTATTATTATAGCTAGTGTGGTAAATATATTCTTGCATAGTACAACTCTTTATTGGATAATTACTTATGTGGGAGTGCTGATCTTTGTAGGACTCATCGCATATGATACTCAAAAACTTAAAGCTCTGGCGTTAGTTCAAGGAGAAGAGATGAAGTCGAAATTGGCTATTTTGGGGGCTTTAACTCTTTATTTGGATTTTATTAATTTATTCTTGATGCTTTTACGTATATTTGGCAGAAGAAATAATTAATAAGCCCAAAACACAATTAAAAGTTAGAGTTTAGTAAAATGAAAAAAACGATTGCAATGATGGTTGCTGCTGGTGTATTTACAGCTTGCTCTACAACACAGAAAGAGCAAAAAAACGATGATTTTAATTATGTCGTTGAAAATTTTGCAGATGTGCAAATGTTGCGTTATAAAGTTCCCGGATTTGAGAACTTATCAACTGCACAAAAGGCCTTAATTTATCATTTGACAGAAGCTGCGGCAGCTGGTCGTGATATATTATATGACCAGAACTGTAAATGGAATCTACCTGTTCGTAGAACATTAGAGGCTATTTACGAAAACTATAAAGGGGATAAAGATTCGCAAGAATATAAAAACTTTGAAGAATATCTTAAGTTAGTATGGTTTAATAATGGTATTCATCATTATAACTCTACAGATAAACTTCAACCTAAATTCTCTGAAGCATTTTTTGCAGAACAGGTAAGTGCTTTAGATCCTACTACAGTTCCTGCTAAGGCGGGACAGTCTGTAACTGAATTTATAGCTGAGATTTCACCGGTAATATTTAATCCATCTGTACTTCCAGTGCGAGCTAATCAAAAAGATGGTGATGACTTAGTAGCTACATCTGCTAATAATTATTATGAAGGTGTAACTCAGGCAGAAGCAGAAGCTTTTTACAATAAAATGAAAGATCCGAAAGATAACACTCCGGTATCTTATGGTTTGAATAGTAAATTGACAAAAGTTGACGGTCAGGTTGTTGAACAAGTTTGGAAAGTAGGTGGATTGTATTCTCCTGCAATTGAAAAGGTTGTCGCTCATTTAGATAGTGCGTTAGCCTATACAGAAAACCCGCAGCAGAAAGCCGTAATCGAAACTCTTATCAAATACTATAATACAGGGGATTTGAAAGATTTTGATGAATATGCAATTCTTTGGGTGAAAGATTTAGATTCGAAAGTTGATTTTGTTAATGGATTCACTGAGAATTATGGAGATCCACTAGGAATGAAAGCAAGCTGGGAGTCTGTTGTTAACTTTAAAAATGAAGAAGCAACAAAAAGAACAGAACTAATTTCAGCGAATGCTCAATGGTTTGAGAATAATTCACCAGTAGATAACAAATTCAAGAAAGAGGAAGTTAAAGGTGTTTCAGCTAAAGTAATAACTTTAGCTATGCTGGGTGGAGATACTTATCCGACAACTCCGATTGGTATTAATCTTCCAAACTCTAACTGGATTCGCCGTGATCATGGATCTAAATCTGTAACGATTGAGAATATTACAGAGGCCTATGATGCAGCTTCTCAAGGTAATGGTTTTGGCGAAGAGTTTATCTGGAGTGATAAAGAACGTGAGTTGATTAAAAACTATGGATTTATTGCTGATAATCTTCATACTGATTTACACGAATGTTTAGGACATGGATCAGGTAAACTTCTTCCTGGTACAGATCCGGATGCTTTAAAAGCGTATGGTTCTCCTCTTGAAGAAATGAGAGCGGATCTTTACGCTTTGTATTTCATGGCAGATCCTAAAACTACAGAGCTTGGTTTATTACCTACAGCTGATGCTTATCAGGCAGAGTATTATAAGTATCTGATGAATGGCTTAATGACTCAATTAACAAGAATTCAGCCAGGTAAAACTATTGAACAAGCGCATATGCGTTGTCGTGCTGCAATTGCTCAATGGGTCTTAGAGAAAGGACAAGCTGATAAAGTTGTCGAGTTGGTTCAGCGCGATGGTAAAACTTTTGTAGTCGTAAATGACTATGAAAAAATGAGAGGTTTAATCGGACAATTACTTGCCGAGATCCAACGTATCAAATCGGAAGGAGATTATGAAGCAGGTAAAAGCATGATTGAAAATTATGGCGTGAAGGTTAATCCGGATTTGCATAAAGAGATTCTTGAACGTTACGCGAAATTAAATGTTGCTCCATGGAGAGGGTTTGTTAATCCAACCTATACAGCGATTTATGATGCTAACGGAAATATCACAGATGTTACTGTTTCATTTAATGAAGGTTATGCGGAACAAATGCTTAGATATTCGAAAGAATATAATGCTTTACCTTCTTATAACTAAGAGGGCATAATAAATAAAAAAGAAGAGGAGGTCTTATAAGATCTCCTCTTCTTTTTTATTGTTGCTTAGCCCATTCTATTATTGTCTGGCTATGAATATTTACTCCAAACTCGTTAGCTTTTCTTAAAATATTTACGGCTAATTCATGTTTTCTGTTTTCCGGACAATATCTGAAGTATGCTTCTGCTGCTCTTACGTGTGCAGCATCAGGCATAGGAAATTCTCTTTTGTCGGGTAGCCCAAACTCATTATCGGGCAACTCTCGTCTCTCCTCTGCGTTTAATACATCGTGTCTCATAGCGAATTTAATTTAGAGTTTATTGTTTTATTACTAAACAGTTTCTATTCTATTTGGTTTTATATAAAGTACGAAATGCACATTTATATTAGTATAAATGCTTTTTATATTATTAATTTGTGGCATTAATTTTTGAATACTATATTGTAACTATGGATAAATATTACTCTATTATATTTTTTGTGTTGATATTTTTGCCTTTGGCCGCTCAACGAGGATTTGATCAGCAAACCCAAAAGCAATTAGATGAAGCTATAAGGAACAGTAACCTCTATATAAAAGAGAAGGAGGATAAATTACGAACACTTACATTAAAAGAAAATAATAAGCTGAATCCTGAGAATAAATATCTGTTATTCAAAGATCTGGCATCAGAATATCGCCCATTCAAAAGTGATTCAGCTCTATTTTATGCAAAACAAGCATTAAATACGGCAAATGCATTGAAGAGTCCTTTTTTGATAGTTGAGTCTCAGTTGACATTGGCCTCAATTTACAATACGAATGGTATGTATAAAGAATCGTATGAAATATTGAGCTCTCTTCATTCAAAGGATTTACCCGAGTCCTTGAAGGTTTTCTATTATGGCGTTTCTGCTGAGCTTTATCGTTATATGGATGCTTTCGCTTCAGATAAAGATCTTCGATCGTATTATAATAAACAAAGGATGGTATATCAGGATTCATTGTTAAGTATTTCTGATCCAGCTGATTTAAATACAAAGCTTGTAAAGGCAGATAGAATGGTTGATCAAGGACAAATAGATGAAGCTATTCTATTGCTGACAAATATTCAGCAAGAAATGACTCCTTCGGATCGAAATTATGCATTAA
>JBOFKE010000377.1:0-2615 GCA_051657185.1 Bacteroidales bacterium
TTTTCGTCGGTCAGTGCGACTTTGATAAACGCAGTATTTTCCCCTTCAAATACTGATGATTGATCACCTGCATTCTTTCCTATATGCGAATAAACCACATAAGACGAATCACCGATCACTGAATGAATAAGTTTTTCAAGACCTTCTACAGTTGATACAGTACGATCAATCTGCATACCATCCTGCAACTTCACTTCAATCACAAAAGTTGAATTCTCCGTTTTAGGGATGAATTCCGTTTTCAATAAAGGAATACAGGCAAAAGTCACAATCAATACAACCAGAGATATAAGCAAGACAATCCCTTTTTTGTTTAAAACCAAACGCAGAAAACGACCATAACCATTAAATTGGATCGATGAATCCTTTGCTTTTTCTGTCTGTACTATTCTTTTTCCGATCAGTTTCGTGTAAAGCATCGGAATAATAAATATTGCTACAAATAACGATGATAATAGTGAGAACGCGACAGTCCATGCCTGGTCCTTAAACAATTCACCCGAAGCACCATGCATATATACAATCGGAAGAAATACTACAATTGTTGTCAGTGTCGAAGCGATAACAGCTCCTGCAACCTGAGAAGTACCTTCTATTGCAGCCTCTGAGACATTTGTTTCTTTTTTCTGATTCCTAAAAATACTCTCTATTACAACAATTGCATTATCCACCAACATACCTGCACCCAAAGCCATACCTCCGAGCGTCATTATATTTAATGTCAACCCCCCAAAATACATCAGATTAAACGTTGCAACCAATGAAATCGGAATAGCAATACTCACGATTAATGTAGTCCCGAAACGACGTAGGAAAACAAACAAAACAACAATAGCCAAAACAATACCTAGAAGAGCTGTTCCTTTTACATCATCAATCGAACTTTTTATAAAAGTCCCCTGATTACTGATTACCTGAAACTCATAACCTGGTAATGCCTTCTTTATTTTATCTAATTGCTTTGTTACATTATCAACTGCGCTAACCGTATTGAAGTTTGCTTCTTTATATACAGATAAACCTATGCATCGTGCACCATTCACACGCACTATATTATCAGGCGTTTCATTCACGAATTCCACTTCAGCCAAATCCTTCAAATAAACAGGAGCTTTCCCTGTCTTTACTCCATCCTGATCCGATTCAGTTTTCTCTACAGCACGGTACCCAATCACAATATCTTCAAAGTCTTCCGTATTTTTCAGATTACTAACGCCCTTAACGATATATTGCAATCCTAAATCCGACACTTTTCCACCTGAAACACTACGATTGTTATCCTCTATCTTAGATGCAATGTCACTTACTGTCAAATTGAATGCTGCCAGTTTATACGGATCGGTTTTAATCGTTAATTTCTTATACTCCTGCCCGCTAAGTTGTACATCCGCAATACCTTCCACACGAACCAGCTCGTTACGTACATATGACTCAGCCACACGACGTAACACCGACATATCATCCACGTTGGGATGAGACAAGCTGATAACATAAACCGGCGCTGAATTCGGGTTATTCTGCGTAATACTCAACTCCTCAATTTCCGGATTCTGGCTATATCCACCCATAGCCTTCTGTAAATCCAGGAATGCCTCGTCCATATCTTTTCCCCAGGTATATTCCACCGTCATAAAAGCACTACCTGCACGCACACAAGAAGTCACAGACAAAATATCTCTTTGTCTTATTATCATCGACTCCATATTTTTTATGTACTTCTTTTCAATCTCCTCCGGAGGTCGGTCTCCTGCATCAATCTCTATATAAAGTGTCGGATTATTTAAAGAAGGTAACAAATCGACCCCTAACCGATCATACGAGATCTTACCCAAAAGTAAAATCGCACAAACGATCATAATACCTGTTACCGGATTCTTGACCGCAAATTGAATTATCTTTCTCATAAGCTATTTTCTAACGCTCTACTTTTACATTACTTCTATCTCTCAAAGTCTCAAAACCCCTTACGATCAAGTTGTCATTTACTTTTAATCCATCTACAACCTCAATCTTATCCTCCTCCTCAAGTCCTGTACGAATATTCTTACGAACAGCTACATTCTTTTCCACCACAAATACATACTTATCATTTTGAGCCGTCTGAATAACTTTTTTAGGTATTACAATCACACTATCAGCACGATCTACAACGATATCAGCTTTCACAAACATTCCCGGTCTTATTTTCAATCCCTCATTACGTATCTCCATTTTTCCTTTATACGTTCTTGTTTCTTTATTGATAGCCGGAGATAACTGTGTTACTTCTGCTTTCAGAGTATCTTTCTTAAGTGTATAATGAGTTATATTGGCAGGCTGCTGCATTTTCACATATCCGATTGTGTTTTCCGGCAAATTAATATCCAGGTATAATTGCTCATAATCCATCAGTGACGCAATAAGTTTACCTTGTTCAATGCGTGTATTCGATGTATAATGCGGTAAATCAACTATTATGCCATCAATAGGAGCGACTATCTGCATTTTAGCCAGTTTTAGTTCCGCATTTTCCAAATCATATTTCGCATTCGTCACCTTCACCTCCGAATTTTTCATATCATTCAGTGTCACTCCTCCTTTTTCATAAAGAGCCTTCTGCTTCGTTTGTTCCTGTG
>JBOFKE010000378.1:0-2560 GCA_051657185.1 Bacteroidales bacterium
TGCAGGTTTTATTTAATTGTGCATAGTCATTGAATAAAAAGATAGTCATCATGAAAAAGTACTTATTTCCACTATTTCTTGCTTTAATTAGCTTTAGTCAAATCAATTCTCAAATCCCGATATTACGGCCTTTGCCAAGAAATATATCAAAAATGACACTTGTCGATCAAGGTAATATCCGGGTACTCTATGCTTTAAACGCAAAAGATATAAAAGATAGAGAAACATATGATGATTTGCAACGATTAGATATAGGGTCAAAAATGTCTAAGTATTACAGTTTTTTTGTATATAACTGTGATTCACTTGTTACAGAATACAGAAGGAGTAATCCTAAAGCACAAACTAGTCCAACATGGACAGGCGTAAAAGGAAAAGACGAAAACTGGTCAGAGTGTTATTATTCAGAACATTATAAGTATTATTCAATAAATAAATCTGAAGAACATGCTCGTATGCCTATGTGGATACGTAGTTATAAATACAGTGAAATAACTCCTGTCCAAAAATGGAAGATTCATAATGAAACATTAATGATTTGTGGGTATTTATGTCAAAGAGCTACTTGCAATTTTCGTGGTCGTAATTATACTGCTTGGTTTACGAAGACAATTCCGATAAGTAATGGTCCATGGAAATTTGGAGGATTACCCGGGTTAATTTTGAAAGTATATGATGACGATAAATTATATACTTTTGAATGTGTAGGAGTTGAGAATCATGTAATTAGCTTTGGGGTTTTTATGTTTAATAGTAAATATTACTCAAATATTGAGCGTTCAGACCTTTTAAAACTTCAGAAAGACATCCATGATGATTTTTTTAAAGTAGCGAATGCTACTATCAGATACAACGACGGAAAAGTTCCAGAAAAACAGCCTTACCATCCCTTAGAATTATATTAAATCAATCTATGAAGCGATTTATAAACAAACAGAATATTTATTCTGCTCTTGCAAATTTATCGCTACTAGTTTCTGAAATAACAGATTCTTGTAATAAAGTCAAATCTAATGGCAACACAAGGTTTAAGATCACTGAAAATATATTATATATGAAAACAACTATACAAAAAATAATAAAACTATCTTGGCTAATTTGTTTTGTGTTATTTATTGCTTGCAGTAATAATGAAAAACAAAATAAACTAAAGATGATCGCTAGTAATGAGAAAGGACTTATAACAGTAAATCCTTCTGACATAAAAGATACAGTTGAGTTAAAGTTATCAGACTTTATTGAAGATATTGAAATTATTAGATTAGAAAGCTCCTCGCAGGATGCATTAATCAAACCAGGCGTTATCTATATATCTGATAATTACATTGGTTATAAGGGGAATCATGCTATTCCCGGCAAATTATTTGAGCGTTCAACAGGTAAATTTATCTGCAATTTAGGGAGTGTTGGTCAGGGAGCAAATGAGTATTTTAGCATTACTGATATGATGATTTGCGAAAAAACCGAATCGGTATATGTGCTTCCTATGATGGCTGAAAATATGCTGGTATTTGATTTAAAAGGAAATATTAAACGACTTATTCCAATTGCAGAAAAAATTACAAAAGGAGCCTTTTTTATTAATGATGATGAGATGATTGCCATTGCCAATATGCCATTCAAAAACTCTAAATATGTTGTTTGGACTCAAGACTTTGACGGAAAAGTAATTCATACTGTAGATAGTAAGCCATATATTGTTGATAATTATAACAATGAAATGTTTCACAAAGGTAACACTCCTAAATTTGATTTATTCTTCACAACTCAAACCAATATGTGGAATTATGATATAAAATCAAATAAGCTAAATGAAGTTTTTCATCTTGATTTAAAAGATAAAAACTCAATTTTCGTTCTAACCGAGCTCTCCACTCTTTTTATGTGCGATATTTTAGGGGGTGATATTTCAAAAGGGTCTTTCTTTGTAAATAAAGAAGACCTGAGAGGAGCATGGTATAAAATGAGAAATGATATGTTAGGAGATTATGTAATGCAAAAAGGTTTATTTTGGGATGGGTATTACCAATGGAATGTAGAACCATTTGAGCTTATTGAAAAAATAAAACCATTATATGCTCAAACGGATGGTGAAGCAAAAAAGAGGATAAAGTATGTTCTTGATAATATAAATGAAGAGGATAATAATATTATTATACTTGGGAGATTAAAAAAATAAAAAAGCGCCAGTACTACATATCGTTTATGATTATTCAGGTTCAGACAGATTTATACTATATCATTCCCGCTTTCTGATTGTATTGTTACCGTGAGTGCCGGAGATTAATTATACGCAGGATACTTAGATGAGAAAAGGATAAGTTATTAAAATCAAAAAGATTAAAGTAGCTTATCCTTTTTTATATCTATCTTACGGGATGATAACTCAGCTAGCTTTCTGCATGGGAGTTATCATCCGGAAATGAATACTAATCTTTTTGTTCCGTCTTTATAATGTCTAATTGATCAATATAAGGATTGTTTAAAAATAGAGTTATCATCTTACTATTAGTCTTATTGATTGGGATATTGTATAATTCTTTTTTACCTTTCAATGAGT
>JBOFKE010000379.1:0-3097 GCA_051657185.1 Bacteroidales bacterium
CTTGAACTTATCGACACTCAACAAAGACTTGAAGATTATTTTAAAGATATGCAGGATCTTGAATTTACGATTCAGGACGGAAAGTTATGGCTTTTACAGACTCGTAACGGAAAACGTACGGGTGCAGCTATGGTAAAAATCGCAATGGATATGTATCGTCAGGGCATGATAGACGAAAAAACAGTCTTGAAACGCATGGAGCCTTCCAAACTTGACGAACTCTTACATCCTGTCTTTGATACTGCCGTATTAAAAACGGTCAAAGTAATGGCTAAAGGACTCCCCGCTTCACCGGGTGCTGCGACGGGACAAGTCGTATTCTTTGCGGACGATGCGGAGGCATGGGCAGACAATCGTAAGAGAGTAATTCTTGTACGTATAGAAACTTCTCCGGAAGACTTACGTGGCATGTCTGCTGCACAGGGTATTCTTACAGCCCGCGGAGGTATGACTTCTCACGCAGCAGTTGTAGCTCGCGGTATGGGTAAATGTTGTGTATCCGGTGCAGGTGAAGTAAAAATAGATTACAAAAACCGTACAATCGAAATGCGCGGCAAAGTATTCAAGGAAGGCGACTGGATCTCTATCAATGGTTCTACTGGCGAGGTTTACGAAGGCAAAGTTGCTACCAAAGACGCTGAACTGGATGGCGATTTCGCAGCCATCATGAACCTTTGCGAAAAATACACCCGTATGGATGTACGAACGAACGCCGATACTCCGAAAGATGCTGTGGTTGCACGTAAATTCGGAGCTAAAGGTATCGGCCTTTGCCGTACGGAACACATGTTCTTCGAAGGAGAACGTATCAAGGCAATGCGCGAAATGATACTTTCCCGTACTCAGGAAGGACGTATCGAAGCTTTGAAAAAACTACTTCCGATGCAACGTGCCGATTTCGAAGGAATCTTCCGTGCCATGGATGGCTACGGTGTAACAATCCGTCTGCTTGATCCTCCTTTACATGAGTTCGTTCCTCATCAACTGGCAACACAAAAAGAGCTGGCCGAAGATATGGGACTAACGCTTGAAGAGGTGAAACTTGCATGTGATTCGCTTGAGGAATTCAATCCGATGCTTGGACACCGCGGTTGCCGTTTAGGTAACACTTATCCTGAAATTACAGCTATGCAGGCAAGAGCCATTATCGAAGCTGCTCTTACTGTCAAAGCTGAGGGATATACCGTTCATCCGGAAATCATGGTACCGCTTGTTGGTATCGTCGAAGAATTCAAATATCAGGTCAAAATTATTCATACGATCGCTGAAAAAGTATTTACAGAAAGAGGTTCACGTATCAATTACAAAGTCGGCACAATGATTGAAGTTCCGAGAGCAGCACTTACTGCCGATAAAATTGCCGAAGTTGCAGACTTCTTCTCTTTCGGAACCAATGACCTTACTCAGATGACATTCGGATACTCTCGTGACGATGCCGGCAAATTCCTGAAAGTATATCAGGAAATCGGTATTCTGAAAAATGACCCATTCGAAGTATTAGACCAGGAGGGTGTCGGACAATTAATTCGTATGGCATGCGAAAAAGGTCGTTCTACAAATCCTTCCATTAAATTGGGTATCTGCGGAGAACATGGTGGAGAACCTTCTTCTGTAGGATTCTGCGATACGGTAAATATGAACTACGTAAGCTGCTCGCCGTTCCGCGTCCCAATTGCTCGGGTTGCTGCGGCACAAGCAGCTATTGCTAACATTAAACAACCCGAAATTCTTAATTTGGCTACTGTTTCACAGAGCTAATTGCTCTTATAATAACCAAAACTAGTTGTACATTTATTGTTTTCAGGCTGGTCGGAAGTATTCTTCCGACCAGCTTTTTAACACCTGCCTCATTGACACAATTCTGCAAATAACGCTACTTCACTTTCTTTTTGCAAATTCCTAATCACTCAGAATGAGCTATTCGACAACAAGGAAGAACTATCCTTATATACGATCGGGAAGAACCATTACACAATAAACTAATTTTCAATCAGATAACTTCTTATTCGATTCTTTAAAGCTTTATCCCCGATTTTTAATACGTATCTCATGAAGTTTTAATACGTATCTCATCAAAACTTTACACCGCGAAAAAATATTTTCGCACTGGGAAATTCCGATAAAGTACTTCAAAAAATTATACAGACCGGATTAACTCTAAAATTCATCTTGATTCTGTACAGAAAACAAAGGGATAGCTTAAAAAAGCGAACTCCGGATATCCTCATCTGCTGTTTTCTTAACAGAAATACAGACCTGAATAAATTATCATTTTGCTATAAATAAGCAGCTTTTACTTACAAATAAACTTCTAAAAAATTAAATAAATAAGGACACTTAGCTGATACATTCCAATTATTACTAAATTTGCAAACAAAAATGCAAATTGCGAAAATAAATGCGCTCTACTTTAGCGCAACCAATACGACAAAAAGGATAGTACAGGAAATCATCCAACCATTCGAATGTCCCAAAGTTGAATATGATTTAATCAAAGAGCCCGTCAGAAAAGAAGTGCAAATGAGTTCTGACGAACTTTTAGTTATAGGAATGCCCGTATATTCGGGTCGCATCCCCTATCCGGCCATCGAATCAATTAAAAACTTCAAAGGCAATCAAACACCTGTCGTAATAAGTTGTATTTACGGTAACCGGCATTATGATGATGCATTAGTTGAAATTCAGGATCTGGTAGAAGAAAGTGGATTCAAAATCGTATCTGCGGCTGCATTTATTGCTCAGCATTCAATAATGCCTGATGTTGCTTCAAATCGTCCGGATCAATCCGATTTGTATAAAATACAAAACTTTTCGGTACAAAGCGCCCGTATTTTATCACAACTCGAAACCGTAACTGACATACAGAAAATAAAGATAAAAGGGAACAGACCCTATAAAGTTGCAGGAAAAATACCTGTTCAGCCTCAGCTGATATCATCACTTTGCAACCAATGTAACACTTGTATCAGCCAATGTCCGGTAGATGCTATTTCTGCTACTCACAATACAGATAAAACCAAATGTATATCCTGCGGCAGATGTATCTATATTTGCCCCAAAAAAGCACGAAAGTACAAAGGAGTTCTATATAAAATTG
>JBOFKE010000380.1:0-2084 GCA_051657185.1 Bacteroidales bacterium
CCTATCGTGAAAGAGGTAGAGTTATTCACATGGGAAAAACTTGACTTTGTAGAACCGATTCGCAAAGCTTTCGGGATTGCAAAGTAATAGATATAAGCATTAAATAAGGAGCTGACGGATGATATATTTCGGTATGTCATCCGTCAGTCACATCCATAAAAACCGAATTCATATGATTGAAAGAGTATGTGTATATAGTGCGTCGAGTTCTCAGATTCCTGAGAAATATGCAGACGCAGCCTTTCGTCTGGGAAAAGTTTTAGGTGAAGCAGGGATCACTTGTGTTAATGGAGGAAGCAATCGCGGGCTAATGAAAATTGTTTCCGAATCGACAATGCAACACGGAGGTAAAACGATCGGTGTTATTCCGTCATTCATGATAAAAGAAGGATGGGAAAACAATGAATTAAATGAATTGATCGTTACAGAATCGATGCATGAACGAAAAGAAACAATGGCTAAACTGGCAGATGCAGTAATTGCTTTGCCCGGCGGATGCGGTACATTGGAAGAGCTGATGGAAATTATTACATGGAAGCAGCTCGGACTCTTTGAGAACCCTGTTATTATTCTTAATTTTGACGGATTTTATAATCCACTGATCGAAATGTTGGATAAAGCAGTAAGTGAAAACTTTATGCGCGAAATTCATCGCGAAATGTTTACCGTGGTAGATCATCCTGAAGGAGTTCTTGAAGCAATTCAAAATGCGCCTCGTTGGGATACGGCTCCTCGTAAATTCGCAGCGATCTAAATCAGACGACTATGTTAATGGATTCCTTGCAAACAGCTAAAGACAGTAGCTCATTCAGATATATGATGTTACCCGGAGATTGCGTAAATCAAACTCCGGATTCTGTTGTATTAGCTGATCTTCCCCTTTTTCTGGTTGAAAAAGATGGTGAATTGCAGGCATATGCGTCCGAACATTCCGGCGAAATCCGATTCAAAGGTCAATTGAAAGACAATGATATTAAAGAGCTGGATGGCTTCAGTGTCGTTTTCTTTTTGTCGATTCTGCTTGCCGGGGTTGGTTTATTATTAGGACGCGGATTGTTATGGGAATCGATTAAGGTTTTTCTGAGACCCAAAGACCGCACGAATCTGTTTTCGGAAAGTTCTGATTTCAATCATAAAATCAAAACCTTATTGAGTGTGCAAACACTCTTACAAATGTCCATTGTCGCATTTCTGTATTTTACGGAAATCGGAGGCAAAGAGCTGTCGGCTTTAAAATCGTATTTATTCTTTGGCGAGACCTTTTTACTGATCTCCTTTTTTATGGGTTTTCAGTATATCCTGAATCGGATTCTGATCCTGTTATTTTCTTCGGATCGCTCATTCCAGTTGTGGAAAAGCGGTAGAGAAACAGCCTTGTCCATCTTAGGATTGGTTTTGCTTCCATTAACACTAACGGCTACATACGTTGATATCTCGTTTCAAAGTATTAAAACCATTTTAATTTGTGTTTTTGTAGCCTATTTTATAGCCTTAGTGTTGAGAGGGTTGAAAATTTTTTTCCATACAATACCCTCTTATTTTTACATGATTTTGTATCTTTGCACCGTGATTTTGGCACCTCTGATGGGATTAATCGGAATCCTTAAATATGTGTACAGTTTAATTTAAACAATTATATTTGTTTGCATCGTGAAGAAAATCTTAGTATCGCAACCAAGACCTACTTCAGACAAATCGCCTTATTTCGATATCGCGAAGAAATATGAAGTAGATATTGTATTCCGTCCTTTTATCAAGGTAGAAGGCCTGACTCCGAAGGAGTTCAGACAGCAAAGAATTGCTATTACGGATTACACAGCTGTCGTTTTCACGGCAAAAACAGCTATTGACCACTTCTTTACTTTATGTGAAGGTTTGCGCATAGCAATTCCTGAAACAATGAAATACTTCTGCACTACAGAGTCTATCGCTCTTTATCTTCAAAAGTATATTGTTTACAGAAAAAGAAAAATATTCTTCGGTTCGACCGGGAAATTAGACGATTTGTCTTCAAGCTTTACGAAGCATGCAGGTGAAAAATTCTTAGTTCCTTGTTCGGATGTTCATAATGATGACGTTACGAA
>JBOFKE010000381.1:0-3310 GCA_051657185.1 Bacteroidales bacterium
GTACAGGCAGATTATCAGAAGAAATCGATGAATTACAAAAATCTATTCGATCCTGCTTACGGCTTTATGCGTGCTAAAAATGCAAAAGGAGAATGGATTGAACCATTCGATCCGGTTGAATGGGGTGGTCCGTTTACTGAAGGTTCTTCGTGGCATTATACATGGAGTGTATTCCATGATCCTCTGGGATTGGCTAAACTGATGGGTGGCCCTGAAAAAATGGCTGATAAGTTAGATTCTATGTTTGTTGTAGCACCTGATTATAAAGTCGGAACTTATGGTTTCGTAATTCATGAGATTGCTGAAATGGTAGCTCTGAATATGGGGCAATACGCTCATGGTAATCAACCGGTGCAACATGCGATTTATTTGTATAACTACACAGACAGACCCTGGAAAGCCCAATATCACTTGCGTGATGTAATGACTAAACTTTATAATTCTTCACCGAAAGGATATTGTGGTGATGAAGATAACGGACAGACATCTGCATGGTATGTATTCTCAGCAATGGGATTCTATCCGGTTTGTCCGGGACAGCCTGAATATGTAATCGGTAGTCCGTTGTTCCAAAAAGTTACGATGAAGTTGCCAAACGGAAAAGAGTTTGTTGTGAAAGCAGATAAAAACAGTCCTGAGAATGTTTACATTCAGAAGGCAAAACTGAACAACAAAAACTTTGAGAATAATTTCATTACACATGATCAAATTCTGAATGGAGGAATTCTTGAATTTGTAATGGGTAAGAATCCGAATACGAAACGTGGTCTTAAGAAAGAAAACAGACCTTATTCGTTTACACAGGAATAAAAAGCATGTTAGAGTAGGTGTAATAGATTAATGAATGAGAAGATGTGATCGTGTATGCGGTCACATCTTTTTTTTATTTCTGTATATATATAAATAACAAATTCGTATCTTGCACAGCCTAAAAGAATATTACTTTCTGTATGGAAATAATATGAGTAACGATATATGGAAAGCAAGACGAAAAAATATTTATGGGTTAATATTATATGCCTTTTTTGTCTGTTCATACTTCAGCCGGTTTTTATTCCGATAAAAGCACAAACGCCGAAACATGTAACGGTTCGTCTGGAGGAAGGCTCTTTATCAGACATACTCAGACAGATTCAATCTCAATCGGGCTTCTACTTCTTTTATGATGATGCCTTGGGTTCAATCCGGATGACGCAAATTAATATTGACAATCTACCTGTTGAAAAAGCCATGGATATTCTATTCAGAAAACTGGGAATATCCTATAATGTAGATGATAACATTGTTTATCTGAAACTAAACCGACATAAAGAGAATATCGTAAAAAACCTAAGGGGACAAGTTTGTGATACTAACGGGGAACCATTAGCAGGTGTACATATTGATATAGCAGGTTATTCGGGCGGTTGTGAAACCGATCCGAACGGATACTTTGTGCTCCTTAATATAGCAGAGGATGCTCAGGCTACTTTCTCGTATCTGGGATTTAAGACCAGGAATATGATGATTGGTCGTAAGAACGGATTTATTCATGTTGTGTTGAAAGAAGATCCGCTTCTTTTGGCAGATGTGGTCGTTACCGCCTTAGATATCAAGCGTGAGAAAAAAATGCTGGGATATGCCGTACAGGATATCAAAACCAATGATCTCAACCGGACAGGAGAGCCATCGGTAGCGCATGCTCTTCAGGGAAAGGTTGCAGGTTTGCATATGAGTGCTTCTAATACCGGATTGGGTGGTTCTGCCAAAATCACGATTCGTGGTAATTCTTCGCTTACCGATAATAATCAACCTTTGTGGATTGTTGATGGTGTTCCCTTTAACGACACTAATATTTCGGATGCATCCTTCTATGGAGGTATTGATCGTGGTGGTACATCGTTGGATATAAACACGGAAGATATTGAAGCGATATCTGTATTAAAAGGGCCTAATGCGGCGGCATTGTATGGTTCGCGCGCAGGGAACGGAGTTATCTTGGTAACGACACGTAAAGCTAAGCGACAAACAGGATTGGGTGTTGATTATTCAACCCATCTTACCTGGTCGGATATAGCAGAGACACTCGAAACGCAAGATCGCTACGGACAGGGAAGCGACGGACAGTTCAGTCCGACCTCTGCATCCAGTTGGGGAGCTGTGCTCGATGGATCATTGCGTAAAGCCTGGAACGGTGAGGAATATTCTTATGAGAAATATGGAAATAAAATGATGGACTTTTTTCGAAAAGCATTTACACAAAGCCACTATCTGGCGTTGGGTAATGTGACGGAGAAAGCACATTTTCGTTCTGCATTCGGCTATACCAAGCGGGAAGGATTTATTCCCGGCGAACAATTGGAACGAATCAATGCCAATGTAAATTCAGGAATGGAGTTCAACCGTTATTTGTCTATGGATGTCAAGATAGCTCTTTCACGGACCAAGGCAAATAATCGTCCATATTATGGAGGTTATGGTATTTTGGCTCAATTGATGAATATTCCCCATAATGTGCGTTTGAAAGATCTTCAGGCTTATTCGACATCAGACAGAGTGCATGTTAACTGGACAGGCCCAAATTCGACATTTCGTAATCCTTATTATGTACTGAACCAGTTTCAAAACGAAGATGAGCGCTGGCGTGCTTTTGGCTACTATCAGCTAAAACTGTCTCTAGCTGACTGGATGCAATTGAGAGGTAAGTATGCGTTTGATATTTATCGTACACGTCTGGATGAGCTTAATCGCGGAGCAGGTATCGCAGCCGAATCAAAACCATCCGATATTAAGAATGATAATTTTATGCGTGGTGAGGAGAATTTCTTCGAGCATAATATTGAACTATTGCTGACTGGAGAGAGAGCGTTCGGCGGAAGCTTTCTGGATCTGAGTTATACGTTTGGGGCAAACTTCATGTATCAGAACTTTGAGACTTTTATGTCACGGGTTACGAATATGGTTGATAAAAACAATATTATTTTTAATGGAGCCAATCAATTGAGCAATGCAGCAAATCATATTAAAAGACGGGCTACAAACTCCGTCTTCGGAGCCGTACAGCTCGCTTACAGAGACTTTGCTTTTCTGGATCTAACAGCCCGTAACGACTGGTCTTCGACGCTTCCTGTCAAGAATAATTCGTTTTTCTATCCGTCTACAAATGTAAGTTTTGTTCTTACTGATTTTTGCAAGACTTATCAGAAACCTTTACCCGATTGGCTTACGTTTGCCAAAGCCAGGTTGTCTGCCGCTCAGGTAGGTAAAGACACTGATCCGTACCAGCTCTATAATACTTACTCCTATGCATATGAAAATGGAGTATTGATAC
>JBOFKE010000382.1:0-2066 GCA_051657185.1 Bacteroidales bacterium
AAACTTAGTCGTTTTGTTTCATCAATAATTACACCCGATATATGCTGAAACATCGTCGGACTTTTCATTACAGCCGGATCCTTTAACATCTGTGCTGCCAGTGATATCGTAGAAACAGGAGTTTTAAACTCATGCGTCATATTATTAATGAAATCATTACGCATCTCAGAAAGTTTCTTTTGTCTGACAACAGAATAAATCGTAAAAATAAACGTCAAAAGAAGTACTCCTGTGAATATGAACGAAGGAATCATAAACCGGATCGACTCATAAATATAGTGTTTTTTATTTGTGAAGTAAACCTTCAGATAACTATACTTATTAGGTGGATCATTAGGAAATATTATTCGGGTAAAGACCTCTTCTTCCGATTTAGGATTATACCCCGATGTCTTATACACGATTTTGTTATCCTTATCAACTACGGCAAACTCGAAAATAAGATTTAATCCATTATTGAGTAATTCAATCCTTAGATAATCCTTAAGCTGATAAAAGTTGATCCGTTCATCCAGTGGTTTTGTTCCCGCCGATGAAAGCTGATCCAGAATCAGATAATCTAAAATCTCTCGTTGATAGAGATATCTGCCTTTTAAAGCATTCTGTAGCTCGGAAGAGGTTTTAGGTATGGAATTTTTGCCATGTCGTTTAGATAAATACAATTCTGGTTTTTCATTCGTATAATCTTTCCGAATCTCTTCTATCGCTTCCGCTTCAAGTATTTTTTTTCTTTTTGTTCCGTTAATCGCTGAAAGCGAGTTGTTATCTACACCCAGTTCATTGATTTTCGGATAGCTATAATACAAAGGAGTTGGATTATTCATTAAATCCTCTTCCAGATAACGTTTTGTTTCTTCAGTTTCCAGACTTCTGGTGACTTGATACAAACTTCTTTTTACAGCCTCTGAGAATTGTTCGTTTCGCATCTTAACCATTTCTTCCAAATAATTAATTTGCAATACTAAAAGGCCTAAAAAAGTTGCAATCAAGACGAGGGTTAAAGTCCAAATCGTTGATTTTCTCATATTTGATCCAGTTTCTCCGCGCGAAAACTTAATAATTTTAGTCTCAATTTATACTTGCTTTTGTTTTATAAACAAATAAGTAACTGGTTTGTTTACCTAAAATAAAAAAACTTTCACATTAACATTCTTGGCAAAATTAACAATTTGTGTGTTAAAACCAAAAAAGCCAATCCTTTTTTTTGGATTGGCTTTATTTTTTTAGTAGTAGAAATGCTCTAAACCCCGATCAGTCCGCATCTTGCTGTGCTTCATATTCTTTTAATAATTTATCTTGAATATCTGATGAAACCAGTTCATAAGAGGCAAATCTCATCGAAAACGAGGCTCTTCCTCCGGTTATGGAGCTTAAAGATGTTGAGTAACTTGACATTTCCTTTAACGGAACTTTCGCTGTTAACTTTTCAAACCCCTTCTCACTATCCATACCCATGATAATTGCTCTCCTTGCCTGTAAGTCACTCATCACGTCTCCCATTTTTTCGGAAGGTACCATTACAGTTACATCATAGATCGGTTCCAATACTTTAGGGCCGGCTGTCTTGAATGCCTGACTAAATGCATGACGTCCTGCAAGTCTGAATGATATTTCATTCGAATCTACCGGATGCATTTTTCCGTCATAGACAATTACGCGTACATCTCTGGCATAAGAGCCGGTAAGTGGTCCTTGTTCAAGGCGGTCCATTACACCTTTTAATATAGCAGGCAGGAATCTCGAATCGATTGATCCTCCTACGATGCTATTTATAAAATATAGTTTTCCTCCCCAATCCAGATCTATAACCTGAGTGTCACGAGTTGTTACCTTGAACTCCTGTCCGTTGAACTTATAGCTGTCTGATTGAGGAATACCTTCGATAAAAGGTTCGACAATCATATGTACTTCGCCAAATTGTCCCGCGCCTCCGGATTGTTTTTTATGTCTGTAGTCTGCACGTGCAGCTTTTGTTATCGTTTCTCTGTATGGTATTTTCGGTTCAATGTATTCGATCTGCATTTTATCGTTTTTGTCCAGACGCCATTTGATGGTTCTCAAATGGA
>JBOFKE010000383.1:0-2951 GCA_051657185.1 Bacteroidales bacterium
AAAGAAACGGTGTATCTTTTCGGAGATATACCGTTTCTTTTTTACGACGGAGGTAAAATGAAAAAGTTATCATCGATAATTCGGATTTTGCGGAAAGGTGTAAACCGAATTTCGGTTTATGCCTGGATGTGTAAGTTAAAATTAGGGATATAGTCCGAATTATATACGTATTTGGTGCCGATGAAATACGTATATGATTTTTGATTTTCCGCAAGAAGCCGGATTTAGATACGTATGAACCGGATTTTTCATAGGTATGAAAAGTTCGTTTGATACGTATGAAAAAATATTTTGATACGTATCAAAATTTGCTGTACTAAGGACAACGTGACTTATACTGGAATTGGTTGACAGATTTATAAATTACACCGGATTGAGTTTACAGAGGTAAAATCTTATTCTGTTTTTGGATTTGACTCATTGATATCAATGGTTGTATAGGTTTCAATGGCTACTGTTTTTTGCCGAAGCATTCCTCACGCTGGGACATTCCGACGAAGCTAAAAGAGAATTTTATCATTCCGATAAAAATCGGGAGGAGAAGAAATGGGCGAGGAGTGAAGTCTTCAAAAAACTCGAACGTACCAGCACAGCTTACGCGGAAATATACCGATTATTTGCAGTTTACCAATCCGTGCGAAGAACTTATCTCAAAGGTAAAGCTCTTTCCGATGGCGATAAATGACAGATATTCCAACTAATGGCTGAATAACACACTTATAAAAAAAGGGAAAGGGCAGAGTCTGTTACTCCAACCTTTCTCTTTTTTATTTATTCTTGTCTGCTGAAAAGCATATAATTATTTTCAATTAAACACCCCTACAAAGCCCGGCTATATAATCGCCTACTTCAGTCGTTGTTTTAGGATTTGTTTCATTGATATCAACGGTTGTAAAGTCTTCGGCAAGCGAAGTGTTCACAGCATCACGAATAACCTTTGCTTCTTCTTTCAGATCAAAAGCATACTCAAACATAAGAGCTGCAGACAGAATGGTAGCTATAGGGTTGGCTATGTTTTTTCCTGCCGCTTGCGGGTAGGATCCGTGGATTGGTTCGAAAAGTGACGTGTGGATGCCAATAGAAGCAGACGGCAACATTCCCAAAGAACCGGTAATAACAGAAGCTTCATCTGTAAGAATATCTCCAAACATGTTTTCAGTCACCATTACGTCAAAATGTTTTGGATATTGCACAAGTTGCATAGCTGCATTGTCAACGAACATATATTCTGTTTCCACGTCCGGATATTTTACACTGATCTCCTGAGCAATTTCGCGCCATAAACGAGAGGTAGCTAACACGTTGGCTTTATCGACAACCGTAACTTTTTTGTTGCGGTTCATGGCATATTGATAAGCAAGGTGTAATATACGTTCAATTTCTTCACGTGTGTAAACACAAGAATCATAAGCTGTATTGCCATCTTCGGATCTGCCTTGCGGTCTGCCGAAATAGATGCCTCCGGTCAATTCACGAATACAAACAAAATCAGCACCTTTGATGCGATCCTCTTTAAGTGGGGATTTATGAAGTAAGGTCTCAAATGTGGTGACAGGGCGGATATTAGCATATAATCCCAGAGCTTTGCGCATAGCCAGAAGTCCTTGTTCGGGTCTGACTTTTGCCGAAGGGTTATTGTCAAAGCGAGGGTCTCCGATTGCACCAAAAAGAACAGCATCGGCATTCATGCAAATTTCGTGAGTTTCGGGGGGATAGGGGTTGCCTGTCTGATCAATAGCAGCAGCACCTACAGCCCCATAGATATAGGAAACTTCATGTCCGAAGCGCGAAGCAATCGTATTTACAACTTTCACAGCCTGATCGATAATTTCAGGACCAATGCCATCTCCTGGCAAAACAGCAATATTTAACTTCATGATAATTTAAAGGAATAAAAAAAGCGGAGTTGAATATATAATTATCAACTCCGCTTTAAAAGATTAGTGAAATACTATTCTCTGACGAAACGAACGTATTTTGCTTCTACAGGGACATATGTATCATCGTCCCATAAAGTACTTGTGATCATAAGATCAGCGCTGTATCTGTTGCAAGCGATCGGCACATTGTGTACACGACACTGGCGAAGAAGCATCTGAATGTCAGCCTCGTGAGGTTGTGCATTCAAGTCGTCAATCAGGAAAATAGCTAAGTTTATTTCTTTGCGAACTACCATAGCAGCAATTTCTGCATCACCACCCAGTGGACCTGAGTTCATACATGTGATGTCTGCCTGGTAACCCTTTTCTTCAAAAGCTTGTTGAATAAGACGTCCGGTTGTACCGGTACAAACTAATTTGTGATGAGCTAATGACTCTGCATTGTGTAAAGCCCATTCAACCATATCTACTTTTCTGTAGTCATGTGCAACTAACGCAATAGTTAATTGTTTTCTCATACCGTTATCTTTTAATTTCACAGATTAATTGATTACTTCGTTAAACCTAGTTAAAGATAGAATTCTCTTTTTTTGTATTGTTTATAAAAGAGAATGCTCCGTTAAAATTATTCACTCTAAACAAATCCAGCGCATCAGATAATTCTAAAGGAGCGATTTGTCATTGAGCCAAAGATAATCAGTTTCTGAATATATAAATCCTTTTTTTAGGATTTATATAAGTCGGAATAAAAAAAAGATAATGTAAGAATTCAAATCAGGATTTTTTTTCCCATTCTTCAATCAAATAGCGGTTGCTTAAGGCAAAGTCTATATCGTCATAACCCTTTAAAAGACACTCTTTTTTATACGGATTAATCTCAAAAGTGCAACTCCAGCTCTTATCTTCTAATGAGACAGTCTGTGACGGAAGATCAATCTGAAGTTTTGTTTCAGGGTAATCTTTTACCTTTGAGAACAGCATTGATAAATCATCCTCACTAACAATAATCGGTAAGATTGAATTATTAAGAGCATTATTGCGAAAGATATCCGCAAAATAGCTTGAAATGAC
>JBOFKE010000384.1:0-1990 GCA_051657185.1 Bacteroidales bacterium
GCTATTTCCCACATCGGAAACACGCCGCCTTCCTGTGCTTTTTTTATCAGTGAGCGGATATACGCTTCGTTCTGTGACGGACGAATGATTGTCATCAACGGATGATAAGCTCTGAACGTATCCCACAATGAGAACACCGTATAAACAGGATCTTCAAGCGGAGTGGTCAGAATACTGTCATTCATTCCCCGGTAACGACCGTCTGCATCACTGAATACGTTTGGCGCAATTCCTGTATGATACAATGCTGTGTAAAAGTTTTTCAATGCATCCTTATCATTGTCTTCCACATTGATTACCGACAGGTAGTTACTCCATTTGTTTTTCGCATTTGCCACCGTCTGATCAAATGACGCATTCTCCAGCTCTTCCTTCAGATTCAGGCGTGCACCTTCGTAGTCCACACAAGAAACTCCGACTTTCAGCAACAACGGTTCGGCAGACTGATCTTTGATATATAGAACTGCTTTCCCGCTTTTCGAGTCGATACTTGTCCGGTGTGTCAATGTATCGTTTTCATAAAGCACTGCATCAAAAGGCTTCGAAGAGATCAGGTGGAAATAAATCTTCTGATTGGCTGCCCACCAGCTGGTTTGCTTGAAACCTCGTATTTCGTGATCATTCAGAATCTCCAGTTTCACTTTCGTGCTGTTTTGTCCCTGAATCGCATAATCCAGATCCACGATCACCCCCTGCTTTTCGTTTCCCGGATAAGTGTACCGGTGATAACCTGCCCGATCTGCCGTAGTCAGCTCCACTTTCGTATTGTAGCGATCCAGCAAAACGGAGTAATAACCCGGAGTAGCTTTCTCGTTCTTACGTTGAAAGGGTGAAGCAAAGGATAACTGTTGTGATTTTCCGTCGTGCGGTTTCAAGTCCGGATCTCCCGTAAAAGGCATGATCAGGATATCTCCGTAATCACTGCAACCCGTACCGCTGACATGTGTGTGGGAAAAACCATTGATCGTAGAATCCGAAAAATGGTAACCGCTGCACGCATCCCAATCATAGATACGTGTATCCGGACTCAACTGAACCATCCCGTGAGGAACGGTTGCTCCCGGGAATGTATGCCCGTGTCCTCCCGTCCCGATAAATACATCAACGTAATCGATCGGTTCTTTTTTCTCTTCACAAGAGACAAAAAAACAAGAGGTCAGTGTGACTGTCAGGGCTAATACTAAATTCTTCATTTTATGTTACTTAATCAGCTATTATTGTGTCCCGCTTATCAATATAAACGCGATTGTCTTTTATTTTATAGTTTATCTGTATTGCACCACTCAACAATGACAATACTTTTTCGATACTATCCTTCTGTTTCAATACCCCCGAATAGGTGATCGTTGTATCGACATTAGGCGAAATAAAAATCTTCACCGCATAATACTGTTCCAGTGTCCGGGCTATCTCATATATATTGGCCTGTTCGAATGGGAAAAGCCCCGATCGCCAGCAGCCTTGCAAACTTGAATTTATCTTTTTCAGATTCAACGCCGAAGTTTGTGCATCCAGTGTCACCTGCTCTCCGGGCGACAGAATCAGACAATCATTTCCGACTCCTTCCACCAGAATTTTACCATCTATCAGTGATGTTTCTTCCTGTGTGGCATCTGCCAGAGCCTTCACATTAAACTCCGTTCCGAGCACATTTATCTTCATACGTTGGGTTTCAACAATAAACTGCCTGTCCTTGTTCTTCGGTACATCGAAATAACCTTCACCTTTTAACTGAACTTCACAAATAACTGGCTTTCCCGTTGTTATTTTGTATTTCAGACTCGTATTCTTGTTTAACCAGACTTTCGTCCCGTCCGGCATTTGAATCTCTTTTACCGTATCTGTTGTCGCAAAACAGGTCCATTCCTCTTTCGGAGCCGAAGACTTTGTATAGTTTATCAACAGATATCCGCTAATTATGAACACCATCACCACGGCAGCATACTTTATTAAAGTCAGATAAAAAGATTTAGTCTTCTTATTCTTTTGC
>JBOFKE010000385.1:0-2380 GCA_051657185.1 Bacteroidales bacterium
GCAGCTCCCGTGATAAGGACTACTTTATTAAAATACCTCTTAAGCTCAGTCATAAAATTATAGTTTTATTATTTATTTAAATAAACAAATATACGCTGTTTTAGTTTATATATGATAATTCTTTATTCTATTTTTTAACAGAAAGAGCAAAAAAGTAATTTACACCCTAAAAAGCCTACAAGTCACATAACATACTGATCAAACGACATTAATTAAAAAGCAAAGATTACGATAATATGTATATGCAATCTTAGTCTATGAATATATCAGTAAAATACGGACTTCAATAGTTTAATGACATATATTCATTCAGGTTATTTATTCGTTAAATAATATGTATTATACTTTTACTATTCATTTAATTTAAAAAAATAGATTTATATTTGGATTTTCATATTTGGAATACAAATCCAAATATGAAAATAAATACTGACAAGATTTCGATTATACCATAAGTAAAAAACCTCATTACAATGAAAAAATTAATACCTCATATGTGTTTTACACTCTTTATAGGAGTGTGCATAGGGTTTGCGCCATTGCAAAAAACCGCAAAAAGGCAAAATGATGTATTGAATGTAAATGATATTATCTCAACAGAGAATAATACCTATTACATCACAGAGAAAAATTCAAAAAGACTCACGCAGTATAATGCTGATTTTTCTCAGATCATAAATGAAAAAACTTTTGATCAAACACCTACAGGATTAACCAGCGACAAGAAGCATATATATGTAACACTTTTTGATTCGAGAGGTGAGTTATGTATTATTGATCCTGTATCATTGGAGATAAAAAAGACGATCCCGACACAAAGTGGAGCAACTTATCCGATTATTTCTCAGAAAAAAAACAAACTATATGTCTTAAATCAGTTCTCAAACACTGTGCAGGAAATTGATTTAGATAAAAATCTGGTCACTAATACATGTCAGGTGCTGAGAGAACCCAAAGCTGCAGCATTCGATAAAGAAGAACAATTCTTATATGTAGCGAACTTTTTACCGGCACAACGTGCAGATGTTGATACCGTTGCTGCATGTGTATCGATCATTGATTTAAATAATTTCAAACACAAAAAAGACATTCAACTATATAATGGAAGTAATGCCTTGCGGGGAATGTGCTCCAGTGCTGATGGGAATTATATTTTTGTCACACATAATTTAGGGCGTTTTCAGGTTCCGACTAACCAGTTGCAACAAGGGTGGATGAACACCAATGCACTGAGTGTTATTGATACTCGTAAACAAGAATTAATAGGAACAGTTTTACTGGATGATCCGGAAAGAGGCGCTGCGGGTGTTTGGGATGTAAAAGCAACTCCTGAACATATTGTAGTTTCACATTCAGGCACACATGAAATAAGCCTTATTGACTATCCTTCATTCATTAAGAAATTTGAGCAAAGTCGTGATAAAGACAAATTAGCTTACGACTTACGATTTATGTACCAAATCCGTGAACGTATTCCTGTCAATGGAAACGGGCCAAGAAAGATAATCCTGACTAAAGACCAAATCATTATTCCGACTTATTTTTCTGATCATATAAATATCTACGATCTCAAATCCAAAAATATCAACACAATAGCTCTCGTTGAAAACCGGAAAGAGACTCCGGCTCAATCAGGAGAGAAATACTTCAACGACGCAACCCATTGTTTTCAAAACTGGCAATCATGTAACGGATGCCATCCGGGAGATGCCCGTACCGATGCTATGAACTGGGATTTACTGAATGATGGACTGGGTAATGCAAAAAACTGCAAGAGTATGCTTTACTCACATGTAACACCCCCTTCGATGATTTCGGGAATACGTAAAAATGCAGAAATAGCTGTCCGGAAAGGGTTCACTCACATTCAGTTTTCAGAATGTCCGGAAGAGGTTTATGAGTGCGTAGATGAGTATCTAAAGCAACTACGTCCTGTTCCAAGCCCATATTTAACTGATGGCAAGCTAACTCCTAAGGCTGAAAAAGGACGAAAAGTATTTGACAATTTAGGATGTGCAGAATGTCACTCGGGTCCTTACTTCACGAATGGTAAAATGTATCGGATTGGTGATGATGTAGAATTTGAGAACGGATGGGACACCCCTACTCTGATTGAAGTATGGCGTACTGCTCCATATTTATTTGATGGAAGAGCCGCTGAATTGAAAGACGTATTTAAGATACATAAGCACGGTATCAAAGCTAAAATTACAGATAAAGAAATCGATGAATTAACCGAGTATGTCAACTCTTTATAACCTATGAATTACAGAACACAGAACGAATATTGTTGCGACTATTATTGGTCCGATGAAAAAACCTTTACACCGGCAGTTGATCATCTGATTGACCAGATCCGGAATGAAAAAAAAATTTCACG
>JBOFKE010000386.1:0-6315 GCA_051657185.1 Bacteroidales bacterium
TATTCTCTTTTCCGTTTAAATCAAGAGTTTTGCGGGTTTTACCCTCTAAACGTTCGATCAATTTATCATCTACGTATAAAGATGTTCCTTTGTTATCACCCTCAATACGTATTTTATGCCATAAGTTAGCCTGTGGTGCGTAGTTAAATGTGTAAACATATCCATCACGCTTAAAGCCAAGATTCCCCGTACGCGCTTCATTTATAATCACCAATGCATTTGGCGAAGAAAATAAGATTGCATTTATATCCTGTACTCCTTCTGGTTTTATCTCAAAACTGACAGAATAACCATATCCGATTTCTGTCAACGGAGTTTCTACATACCCTTTCTCAGGAATGATTAAACCTTCGCCTTTTTTAATTTTGGTTTGATGCTGAACCAATCCCTTTTTCTGACCTTTTTGAAAATCATAATTCAGGACAAAACCGTTTACATTTTCATGTAAGCCTCTCAGATTTAGACCAGGAGCTTCCGGTGTCAACTGAGCTACACGCTCAAAATCAGAATAAGGTCTTACAGAGTCCGTACCCATCCACATTTTTTGCGCCAGCATTTGCATCGCCGGGAATGCTCTATGATGTACATCTTTCTCTGAGATCCCGTTCCCGCAATGATCATTCCATACAGCAAACATACCACCCGATATACTTGGGTGCCCATAAGCGAATGTCTGATTTCCGATACGGTTTGGTTCCCATTTCTCATAAAGATTCTTCAAATTCAGATAATCGTAATAATAACCTGCGGCAGGAACAATATACAACCAACCGTCAGGCGTACTAATCAATTCATATCCCTGATCAATCATATCCTTCGGATCTGCATAACCATTATACCAGGCATTCATAATTACGCCCTCGGATGTTACCGGCGTCTGACCTTTTGCATGCGTCAGGGCACCCCAAACGCGGGCACGTTTTCCTAATTTCTGAATATGACGAATATAGTGGTCTGTAAATTTGCGAAAATCTTCTGCTACTTCTTTCGAGTACTCATCCGTCCCGATATGCACGTCAGGTCCCACAAAGGCAGGATTATCTCCTGTTATAAACTCTTCGTACAAAGCATCCAGAAAAGGATAAATTTTTGGATTAGAAAGATCCAGATGGTCCAATCCATATTTTTCGCTTCCCAATGTCGGATCATAATGTGAGAAAGCCAATGAGTGAGCAGGCGCATCAATCTCCGGAATCACATTTACGCCATACAACGCCGCGTTGCGTTGAAGGTCTGCAAACTCTCTCTTCTTATATGCACCGTCGTTAGCGGTCAACTCAGGATAAGTCTCGCACTCTAAACGAAAAGCTGAATAAGTCTGACTCCAGTCGTTGTCGTGAAACTGAAGAAAACCATTATCATTCAAGTGAACCTGAAACTCATTCATTTTATAATAGGACATTATTTTCACATAATCTTTCAAGAATTGCAACTTAAAAAACTTGCGTGCTACATCCAGCATAAAACCTCTTCTCTTATATTTAGGATAATCCCTGATAATACCATTCGGAATATTTTCACCATAGCGGTTTAGCAATTGCAATAGTGTACGTGTTCCCCAAAAGGCTCCTTTGGCATCTACAGCCTCAATACGGAATCCTTCATCCATATACAGACGATAGCCTTCTTCTCCTAAACTTTTATCGGTGCTGTTCAGAGTTACGTAAATGGCATTTTTATGAGAATTTCCTTTCTTTATCTTATAGTCAAATCCCTCTTGTTTTTTCAGATCATCAGCAAAAACCAACATCTCGTCCTGCAACTCTTCAAAGTTGGACGGATCTATAAGAATTAATCCTTTTGAAGGCAGGCTTATGGTTCCATTCTTAGGAATCCATTCTCTTACCGCCGGTATTACTTCAGGATATTGGCTTGTCGACACAGGAGAGAATTCACCTTCTACCTTTACTGGTATATTTTCAACATCAATTGTCAAACCTTTATTTGTATCTGTCAATTGAAAATACAGCATCACATCCGAATCTACCAAAGGTGCATAAACATTTCCCAACGTATCAACAACGGGATGTTTATCTGTTCCTTTTAATTTTAGTTGATATCCTGCGGGAAGTTGAGGCAGGCGAAGCGTTCTGTCAGCTTTCGTGAGCGTCCCTAAAGATTGAATGGAAGCGGCTACTGTATTCAAATTCTTCAAAGCAACACTGTCAACTGGTGCAATTGATGCTGTTGCAGTAATTGTCGTTAAGAGCATCGTGCTCAAAATCGTGTGTTTTCTTTTCATTTTGTGTTCAACTATTTTAAGGCAATTGTTAGTTTCAGGAATATTATATTTGACAAAAATCATCTTTTGATTTAAATCTGTCCAAAAATAGACAAATTTGCGTATAAAAAAAAGTGTCTGGGATTCAAATTGAATCTCAGACACTTAACATAGTATTTTTAGTATCTAAAATTATTTACCTATAGCTTCCATTCCTTTCAGAATAGCCTGCTCATTAAGAGGCAATAATTTATGATGTCTTTCAGGAAGCGTTTTTTTCAGACCTTTCATTACACTTTCTATTGATACAATCGGACAAAGCTTCAGATAACCTCCAAGTATAATCATATTAAATACTTTTTTCATATCTGATTGCGAAGCAATATCCATCGCATCCAAGCGATAAACCTGAATATCTGTACGTGTAGGCGGCTTGTGAATACCATAACCGTCATAAATAAGAATACCGCCCGGCTTAACTTTGCTTTCAAACTTCTCTAAAGAAGGCTGATTTAACACAATAGCTGTATCAAATTGATTCAATACCGGCGAACTGATGCGATCGTCACTTACAATAACAGTCACATTAGCTGTACCCCCACGCTGTTCAGGGCCATAAGAAGGCATCCAGCTAACTTCTTTATTTTCCATGAGAGCAGAATAAGCCAATATTTTACCCATAGATAAAACACCTTGACCACCAAATCCTGCAATAACTATTTCTTGAGTCATAAAATCGATTTTTAGGGTTATCTATCTTTAATATCGCCAAGAGGGAAGAATGGGAACATATTTTCTTCCATCCATTTATTTGACTGGTCCGGTGTCATTTTCCATCCCGAGCTACAAGTCGAAACGATCTCAACCAAAGATGTCCCTTTATTAGCCATTGAGTTTTCAAATGCTTTGCGAATTGCTTTTTTAGTACGCTTGACCGCTGGAGTTGTATGAACACTCTGACGTGTCACGTAACAAGTTCCATCTAAAAGTGCTACCATATCCGAAATTTTCAAAGGTGCACCTGTCACCTCAACATCACGTCCATCCGGACAAGTTGCTGATTTCATTCCCGGCAATGTAGTCGGTGCCATCTGCCCTCCTGTCATTCCGTATATAGCATTATTGATAAAGATAATTGCTATATTTTCGCCACGGTTACATGCATGAACCGTTTCTGCTGTACCAATAGCTGCTAAATCGCCGTCTCCCTGATAAGTAAACACCATTTTATTCGGATTCAGACGCTTCACAGCTGTAGCCAGTGCAGGAGCACGCCCGTGAGCTGCTTCTTGCCAGTCAATATCTAAATAGCGATAAATGAAAACACCACATCCTACAGGAGCAATCCCGATTGTGTCATTTTCTAATCCCATTTCCTCGATTACTTCACCTACTAATTTGTGAACCACACCATGGCTGCAACCCGGACAATAATGCATCTGCGTTTCATTTAACAGATGTGTCGGTTGATATACCAGGTTCTCTGGTTTAATTATCTCTTCTGGTTTCATTTTTCATTCGAAATTTACATAGCCGAAGCTATTGATTACATAAAGAATTTCATGAAGTAGTGCATCAGACGCACACAAATCGCTGCTCCGCCCGTATAATAGAATAATTTCATATCATCGGAAACGAAATAAATCACGATTGCAGCAAACGTCAACACTAAAAAAAGTATCAGTAATACAGTAGATATACGTTTTTGTTCCATTCTTACCTATTACTTGATCAGTTTTTCCTTTAAAGCTTCTACTACCTCATCCGGTGAAGGAATCATCCCTCCCATACGACCATAGTGTTCTACCGGCACTTTACCATTAACTGCTAAACGAACATCTTCCACCATTTGTCCGGCATTCATTTCAACTGTCAACATTCCTTTCACTTGATTAGCTAACTCAGCTAAGCGTTTTGTTGGGAAAGGCCATAAAGTAATCGGACGAAGAATACCAACTTTTATACCTTCTGCACGAGCTAATTCAATAGCTTTTTGACAGATACGAGCTGATGAACCAAAAGCCACAAACAGATACTCTGCATCTTCTGTATTCATTTCTTCGTAGCGGACTTCATTCTCTTCTATTAATTTATATTTCGCCTGAAAACGAATATTATTTCTTTCCATTTCAGCAGGGTCCAACTCCAGAGATGTAATAACACGTGGCTGACCTCCTTTAGGTTTCCCCATAGTGCCCCAAGGCGCAATCTCTGCAATTTCCTCATCAGTCCAACGCGGTTTCATTGGCGGAAGGACTACTTTTTCCATCATCTGGCCAATAATCCCATCCGTAAGAATCATTGCCGGATTTCTGTATTTGAATGCAAGATCAAAAGATAATCCTACAAAATCAGCCATTTCCTGTACAGAAGAAGGAGCGAGTGTAATTAAACGATAATCGCCGTGTCCACCGCCCTTTACTGTCTGAAAATAATCCGCCTGACTTGGTTGAATCGTTCCTAGTCCGGGACCCCCACGCATAACGTTAACAATCAGACAAGGCAACTCTGCTCCTGCCAGGTATGAAATACCTTCTAGTTTTAAGCTTATACCTGGGCTTGATGAGGAAGTCATTGCTTTTTTCCCACAACCTGCTCCACCGTAAACCATATTAATAGCAGCAACTTCACTTTCAGCCTGAAGTACAACCATTCCGGTTGTATTCCATGGACGCTCTTCCATCAAAGTTTCCAGGATTTCAGATTGCGGAGTAATCGGATAACCAAAATAACCATCAACTCCATTACGAATTGCAGCATGGGCGATAGCCTCATTGCCTTTCATTAATTTTACTTCTTCCATATTACTCCTGTGTTTTTACTTTATAAACCGTAATACAACCATCCGGACAAACAAAGCCACAACTAGCGCAGCCGATACAATCATCCGGTGTTTCCATGTAGGCATAATGATAGCCTTTATCATTTACCTCTCTTTTTTGTAGCGCCAAAACATGAGTCGGACAAGCCACCACACATAGGTTGCAACCTTTGCAACGCTCCGTATTGACTACTACCATCCCTTTAAATTTTGCCATAATTCTGTACGATGCTAAATTTTTGAACTATATATAAGGTTAATGTATCTCTGAGTAATAAATAAAAAGGGATAGCGGAGAAATAATCTTCGCATCCCTTATAACCTTATTATTATCTTTTTCTCTCCATTTTCTTTGCTTCATTCCATATTTCATCCATCTGAGCCAAAGTCATATCTTTCAAAGACACACCCATTTCGTTTGCTCGTTTTTCGATATAATTAAATCGAAAGATGAATTTTTTATTTGTATGCTCTAAAGCGTTTTCAGGATTAATCTTATAAAGACGTGCTGCATTGATCAAGCTAAAGAACAGATCTCCGAACTCTTCTTCCATTTTTGTTTGATCCATTGCCGAGATTTCAGTTCGTAGCTCTTGAAATTCTTCATTCACTTTATCCCAAACCTGATCTCTTTCATCCCAATCAAAACCTACATTGCGGGCTTTATCTTGTATCCGATGAGCTTTAATCATTGCAGGCAGTGCACCCGGTACACCATCCAGCACAGACTTATTCCCATCTTTTTCTTTCAGTTTTATTTGTTCCCAGTTTTGCTCAACTTCTTTTGCCGTGTCGGCTTTTACTTCACCGTAAATATGAGGATGACGGAAAATCAATTTCTCACATAATGTATTACAAACATCAGCTATATCAAATTGTTGTTTCTCGTCCGCTATTTTAGCGTAAAACAATATATGCAAAAGGACATCACCAAGTTCTTTCTTAATCATTGACGGCTGATCGTCAATCAATGCATCACAAAGCTCATAGACTTCTTCAATTGTATTGATTCGTAAGCTCTCATTTGTCTGCTTACGATCCCATGGACATTTCTCCCGTAAATCATCTATAACATCTAAAATACGTTCAAAAGCTTTCAGTTTATCTTCTCGTGTATTCATTCTCTTCTGACTAAGCTTATTAGAAAATGTATTCCTAAGTTGTAAGAATATCAAATTCAATCTTCTATATTTGCAAAGGTAAATTCTTTTATTTCCTATACAAATGTTTGAAAGGATAATTTTCGTCTTTTCATTTTTGGAAAAAAGGATTT
>JBOFKE010000387.1:0-3495 GCA_051657185.1 Bacteroidales bacterium
ATCTTTTATGGGGTGTATTTAGTGACAAGCAGTAAATCACGTGCTGATTTGGAAGCGGAACAATTGAAAACTTCTTTAAAATCAAAAAAGAAGAAACCTGTACCCGTGTATTGTAGTATAGAACAGGATAATTCAGCCAGTAAGCTGAAAGAGAAGTGATTTGTCGCTTTTTAAGCAAGCAGGGAGAGAGTACGAATGAAGGACAAACTCTCTTATAAATTGCAAAATCAGCTGAACACCACTTATTTTTATCGTATTTTTGTAATCAAATCTCATACATATTTAAAGTAATAGACTAATGAATAACGTTGCATCATTGAACAGAGCTGCTGATAATATTCGTATCTTATCGGCTGCCATGGTAGAAAAAGCTAACTCCGGTCACCCAGGTGGCGCAATGGGAGGTGCTGATTTTATTAATGTTCTTTATTCTGAATTCCTGAATTACGATCCGTTGAATCCGAAATGGATTAATCGTGACAGATTTTTCTTAGATCCGGGTCACATGTCACCAATGCTTTATTCAACATTGGCTTTGACTGGTAAATATTCAATCGATGAATTGAAGAGCTTCCGTCAATGGGGCAGCCCTACACCGGGTCACCCGGAAGTTGATGTGATGCGTGGTGTCGAAAATACATCAGGACCTCTGGGTCAGGGTCACGCGATGGCTGTAGGTGCAGCAATTGCTGAGCGTTTCCTTGTAGCTCGTTTTGGCGAGTGGATGGCACATAAAACGTATGCTTTTATTTCTGACGGAGGAATCCAGGAAGAAATTTCACAAGGTGCAGGTCGTTTGGCCGGTTTCCTTGGTTTAAATAACCTGATCATGTTCTACGATAGCAACGATATTCAGTTATCAACTGATACAGATGCTGTAACGAAAGAAGATACAGGTATGAAATACCGTGCATGGGGTTGGAATGTTATCGAAATCGACGGTAATGATGCTGTTGCTATTCGTGAAGCATTGACTTTGGCTCGTGCTGAAGCAAAACGTCCGACTTTAATTATCGGTAAAACAATTATGGGTAAAGGTTGTGTGAAAGCTGACGGTTCAAATTTCGAACGTCAATGTTCTACACACGGTCAGCCATTGACTGCTGCAGGTGTTTCATTTGCTGATACAGTTAAAAACTTAGGTGGTAATCCAGAAGATCCGTTTGCAATCTTTACTGAAACAGCTGATATCTACGAAAAACGTAGAGAAGCTTTGATTGCTTTGGCTCAACAAAAACAAGAAGAACAAGCTAAATGGGCAAATGAAAATCCTGAATTGGCTCAAAAACTAGAAGTGTTCTTCTCGGGTGATGCTCCTGAAATTGATTATGCTGCAATTGCACAAAAAGCAGATCAGGCAACACGTACTGCTTCGGCAACTGTATTAACTGAATACAGCGCGAAAGTAGAAAATATGATCGTTGCTTCTGCGGATTTGGCTAACTCAGATAAGACAGACGGTTTCTTGAAACACCGTACAGCATTTAAACACCAGGATTTCTCAGGTGCATTCTTACATGCAGGTGTTTGTGAGCTTACGATGGCTGCAATTATGAATGGTATTGCGCTTCACGGAGGTGTGAAATGTGCTTGTGGTACATTCTTCGTATTCTCTGATTATATGAAACCGGCTATTCGTATGTCTGCTTTGATGGAATTGCCTGTTAAATATATCTTTACGCACGATGCATTCCGTGTAGGTGAAGACGGACCAACTCACCAGCCGATTGAGCAGGAAGCTCAAATTCGTTTGTTGGAACAATTGAAAAACCACAGTGGCAAAAACAGTACTTTGGTTCTTCGTCCGGCAGATGTTGATGAAACAACAGTTGCATGGAAAATGGCTATGGAAAATCTGAACTCTCCGACAGTTCTTATCTTCTCTCGTCAGAATGTAAAATCAATTCCTGCAGAATCGGGCAACCGTTATCAGGAAGCTTTAAAAGCTGAAATGGGTGCTTACATTGTTTGTAAAGACGAAGCTCCTGAGGTTGTTTTAGTAGCGAACGGTTCTGAGGTTGCAACTTTGGTAGCTGGTTCAGCTTTATTGAAAGAACGCAAAGGAATCCGTGTACAAATCGTTTCGGCTCCTTCTGAAGGTTTGTTCTTCAATCAGCCAAAAGCTTATCAGGAAGAGGTTATTCCTTCAAATCTTCCGGTATTCGGATTAACTGCAGGTTTGCCGACATCGATGTATCGTTTGGTGGGTAAAAACGGTGTTGTATTCGGATTGGATCATTTCGGATATTCTGCTCCTTTCACTGTATTGGATGAGAAGTTCGGATTCAATGCTGAGAATGTATATAACCAGGTAGTAACACTTTTAGGCAAATAATTCAGATTATGGAGATTAAAAAAATAGGTCTTTGTGCTGACCATGCCGGATTTGAAACAAAAGAATTCATTAAAGGATATCTGGAAGCAAAAGGATATACTTGTGAAGATTTTGGTACATACTCAACAGATAGCTGTGACTATGCTGACTTCGCTCACAAAATGGCTGAAGCTATTGAAAAGGGTGAATGTTATCCGGGTATTGCTGTTTGCGGTAGCGGTAATGGTATCAATATGACATTAAACAAACATCAGCAAATTCGTGCTGCTTTGTGTTGGGATGTTGAATTAGCTAAATTAGCGCGTGAACATAACAATGCGAATGTATTGACTCTTCCGGGTCGTTATATCGACTTCGAGAAAGCAGCAGCAATGGTTGACGTATTCTTATCGACAGAGTTCGAAGGAGGTCGTCACCAGGCACGTATTGATAAAATTCCAGTAAAATAATAGTTTTACTATATATAGTGGAAAAAAAAGACCGGCTCAGTTTTCAGACTGAGTCGGTCTTTTTGCTTTTATGCTTGTTTCTTAGGCGTGACAAACTTATTGTAAAGAGCCAAACCGATGATGGTAGAAACTCCGATTAAAGAGAAGATTAACCAAAGCGTTTTAGGCTGATTCAGTTTATCGACATAATGAACATATAATTGAGATCCTAAGATACCACCTACGCCACTACCGATAACTCCGTAAAGGAAAGAATAACCCAGGTAAAGAGCTTTTTTATCGGCCGGTGCGATAAGTCCGACGTAGGATATAAATTTCGGATGAGCAATCATTTCTCCGATAGAGAAAATGAAAATACCTGCCATAAAGATCCAGATGCTTTCGGATATAGCTAAACAAGCCATTCCGGCTGTAGCAATCAGAAGTCCGACGATCATAGTCGGAAGAGCTTTCGTGTTCTTAACGATATTTGAAATGAACAACTGAAGAGCAATAATAGCAAATGCATTAATTACGGTAACGTGTTCAGAATCGAACTTCCAGTCAGGATTACTCACGAAATGAGAAAGAACCGAATTGACAAAATGATTCACAGGTTCTACGTTCACATAGTCTTTTAAATACCATAGAACCGTATCGAACATCTGGAAATAAAGAATCCAGAATCCACTGTAGATTACGATCATCGACATGAAACGAATATCTTTCAGC
>JBOFKE010000388.1:0-8891 GCA_051657185.1 Bacteroidales bacterium
TCAGAACTTCAGATTTGCTGATGACTTCTTTCAGATTTGCGGTCACCCGCAACACCCTTGTCATTCGCTAATGTTTCCTATCAACTCGGCACATACAGGAACTTGCATCCTGCTAGTTTAATACCATGCCCGACATACAAAAGAGGTTGCTTCAATAAAGCAACCTCTTTTTTTTATAATATTACTTCAACCATTTATCAAGCCAGTTGAAGAATCTTCTTTGCCATAGAACTGAATTCTGAGGCTGTGCAATCCAGTGATTTTCATCCGGGAAAACAACCATCTCTGCCGGAATTCCGCGCAACTTTGCAGCATTAAATGCTGACATACCTTGCGAAGCCAGAATTCTGTAATCCAACTCACCGTGAGAAACCAAAATCGGTGTATCCCATTTATCAATAAAGCGATGTGGCGAGTTTGCAAAAGTTTTCATTGCAGTAGCATTTTCTTTATCCCAGAACGCTCCGCCCATATCCCAGTAAGCAAACCACATCTCTTCTGTTTCCAGAAACTGTTGCTCCAGATTAAAGATACCCGCATGCGAAATAAAGGCCTTAAATCGCTTGTTGTGATTACCTGCAAGCCAGTAAACAGAAAATCCTCCATAACTTGCCCCTACAGCTCCCAAACGATTAGCGTCAACATACGACTCTTTGGCTACTGCATCAATAGCACTCAGATAATCTTTCATATTTTGCCCGCCATAGTCTCCACTAATTTGCTCCAGCCATTCCTGCCCGAAACCTGGCAAACCTCTACGATTTGGAGCAACCACAATGTAGCCGTTTGCTGCCATTAGCTGCATATTCCATCTGTATGAGAAAAACTGGCTCACTGTACTTTGCGGGCCGCCCTGACAATACAAAATTGCAGGATATGTTTTTGTTGAGTCAAAATCAGGTGGATAGATTACCCATGTAAGCATTTGTTTCTTATCTGTTGTCTCGATCCATCTCTCCTCTACCTTACCTAACTTAAGTTGTTTCAGAATATCCACATTTTCAAATGTCAGCTCTGTAGCTGCGCCATTTGAAGGATTAATCGCATAAATCTCGTTGGGCTTAGACATTGAATGGCGCATACCAATCAATCCGTCAGCTGTCTGAGCTACTGCTTCATAATCATAAATACCATCTGTTATCTGCGTGATACTTTTTGTTGCTACATTTACATTCCATAAGTGAGTAACCGCATTCCGACACGAAACCATAATAATATCCTTACCTGATTTCTCCCAGATGTAACCTTCCGCATTGTAGTCATGGGATTCTGTCAGATACTGTTTAGTGTTTGAGCTCAAATCAATTACGAATAATCGTTTTTTATCCGACTCATACCCGTCACGTTCCATACTGATGAAAGCCAGTTGCGATCCATCAGGCGAGAACGAAGGGTTTGTATCATAACCCATCATACCATCTGTCAAATTATCTGTACGCTTTGACTCCAGGTCATACAAGTAAATGTCAGTATTTGTGGAAACACTGTAAGCCATACCTGTTTTCTTACGACAAGAGTACGCTATTTTCTTACTATCCGGCGACCATGCCAACTCTTCAATCCCTCCGTGAGGTTTAGTCGGACACTCATAAGGTTCTCCCTCCAGAATGTCAAATACATTTGAAACAGAGCTACCGTTGAAATCACCCACAAAAGGATGTGGAATAGTCTCTACCCATTCGTCCCAGTGCTTATACATTAAATCATCGACTACACGCCCTGTCGCTTTCGGTAGATCCGGATAAATATCTGATGCCCGTTCTCCGAACTTGATATTTTTTATCATCAGAACCTTTGCCTCATCCGGAGAGAAAGCAAATCCCGTAATGCCGCCCTCTTCATTCGAAATCTGAGTTGCATTCAATCCGTCAGCATCCATGATCCACAACTGAGCACTTCCGCTTTTCGATGAAATAAAAGCAATACGTTTACCATCTTTCATCCAGCGTGCATTGTGCTCACTGAATGCCGTCTCGGTAAGTTGTACTTTGTCTTTCCCGTCAATAGAGATTTTAAATAACTCACGATTACTTTTATTCTCAGGTATGCTTACATATGACACACCATAGAGAACTGTTTTTCCGTCAGGCGAAACCTGCATATCCGAAACACGACCGAAACTATTCAGTATTTCAGGAGTTAAGATTCCGTCTTTCACTTCAACCTTTGCTTTTTTTATTACATTCGAATCCTCCGAAGCAGCTTGTTTATCCGTACAAGCACTCATTGTAATAAGAGCAGCCATACAATATCCGGTTACTTTATTCATAAAAAAATATTTTACTTAAAGCTGTATTAAATTCTATCACAAAGAAAACGTATTATTCTTAAACAAGCTCCTTTTTAGTCAATAATTTACGAGAAATCCCATCCACCATATTGGTTTTTAACAAAGAAACTATATATTCGCTTCCGTTAATACGTAAAACTTACGAATATGATTAATACGATTTATAGTAAAATAAAAAATAATGAAGCTGTCAGCTTCGACGAAGCGCTTGCTCTTTCACAGTTGGAAGACAAACAAGCATTATATGATTTAGCCGAAACAATCACAAAAGAATTCGCTCCCGAAGGCTTTGATATGTGCTCCATTATTAATGTAAAGTCAGGTAAATGCCCTGAAGACTGCAAATGGTGTGCGCAATCGGCTCATTGGAAAACAAAAGCAGAAGTTTACAGTTTCGTTTCCGAAGAAGAATCTCTTCGTCAGGCTCTTTACAACGAAAAGCAAGGAATCGGACGTTTTTCATTAGTTGCCAGCGGAAGACGTTTAAATCAAAAAGATCTGCAAGCTGCAGTATCGACCTATTCCCTTTTGAAACAAAAGAGCAAAATCAAACTTTGTGCTTCGTTAGGGTTATTGGAAAAAGAGGCGCTTAAACAACTCAAGGATGCAGGTGTAACAACCTATCATTGCAATCTTGAAGCTGCTCCTTCTTATTTTGGCGAATTATGTACTACACATACGCAGGATCAGAAAATCAAAACCCTTCTTGCGGCTCACGAAGTAGGAATGGATCTGTGTTCGGGAGGTATAATCGGTATGGGCGAAACAATGGAGCAACGAATCGAGTTGGCTTTTACACTCAAGCAATTGCCTTTGTTTTCAATCCCAATCAATCTGCTTCATCCAATCGAAGGTACTCCGCTGGAGAAGGCATCACCACTTACTGACGAGGAAATCCTGACGACCGTTGCTTTGTTCCGCATTATTCATCCGACAAAGTATCTGAGATTCTCCGGAGGACGTGCATTAATGAGCAGAGATTTGCAAATAAAAGCACATAAAATCGGAATGAACTCTGCTATCGTAGGTGATCTTCTTACGACAATTGGCTCAACCGTAGATGAAGACAAAGCTATGTTTATGACCAAATAGGACATTGAGTTCTATTATCTGTTTAACTTTAAAAGACTAAAACAAAATACTATGAATCGATTAATTGAAGTAACTGCTTTCAACCAGGTCAACGATGCTTATATTCTTCGTTCGCTGCTTGAATCCCATGGAATAGACACCTTTATTCAGGACGAAAACATGGCCTCTATTTACAGCGTTGGAGTTGGCGGAATTAAAGTAATGGTCGCATCGGCTGATCTCGAAAAAGTGAAAGAGATTATGGATGAACACGGATATCCTTTAAATGAAGAAGCTATAGCACTTCTGGATGATACTCCACAGCCCGAAAAGGTTACTCATCCTGTAACAGATACCGAGATTAAAATTCGCTTTATTTCAATCATACTGATCATCGTATTAATTGTTTTACTGGTCGTCTTCAATATGGGTGATTTCATCTAATATAATAAAAAGAGACCCATTCTTCTGTAACATGAAGAATGGGCCTCTTTCTTTATATCAGGTCAATTGATAAAATCTATTTTGCTTTCCAGCTTAGCTTCTCATAAAAGTCTTTCAGATCAGCCTTCATCGAAGGATAATAAGAACAACTTAAACCACAAAAATGCTCTAATGGCAACGTTAGAAAATATTGGGTTGCTTTTTTATATATCACAGCTTTAGCCAGGCTTTGTTCAAGCTGTACCCGCTCTGAGTGGTTGAGGTTCATCGTTTCAAATAAATGTTCCAGATCAAAATAAATCTGGTGTGTCATCCGATCCAATGGTTGAACTTTCAGACTATTTATACTTTCATATTCATTCTGATGATTTGCAATGATCTTCAACATCGTTTTACGCAACCCTTTGATCTCCCGAAGATCAATAAGCGACATCGAACAAGTAGAATAACGCTCATCCTCTTTCTCCTTACCTTTATTGACTATCTGTTCTACGCATTCATCGACATATCTTATCAAATATAACTTATCTACATCAAACAAATTTGTCAATATCTTATCGTAAGGCATTCCATCTGCATGTATTTCTGTTGGAGAAGCTATCAGATATTTAGCCGCACCAGTCAGTTCATAGGCTACTTCGACGTTGCCCATCAAACAAGCATCCATCACGATGAATTCCAGATACGGAGCAGACTTAAGAGCTTTTCTAAAACCCGGGATATCGAGATAATCATCCTGATCCTGACCAATCCAGCGAGTCGGATAATCTGATTGCCGTGTTTTTTCCTGCTTGAAATAAATGGCATCTGAAGGCATCCATCCCGAACCATGCCCCCAAAAAATCAATCCATATTCATTTGCCGGAAACTGATCATAAGCATCTCTAAAAACGTTTGATAAGACCTCTTCAGATGCAGAGTTATGTTTATTATACGTTTTTATTACTTCTCGCTTAATTCCTCTATCTGTCTTCTTAAAATGAAGCAGCGTAGGCAATTCATCTGTGATATCCAGATAAACAATTAAATTACCTCCATTTGTTAATGTTCTTTTCAGCCCTGTCTCAAGATTATTCAATGACTCATTCGCATAAACAGACAACGCATTATCCGCTGCCATATAAACCAATATAGTTCTTGACACCTTTGAATCAAGTGATTCTGACTCATTACATCTTGCAAAAAAGGCGAATAAAACAAACAAACTAAGTAAGATACCTATATATTGTAGTGCTCCTTTAAACATAACAAAGTATTAAAGATTAAACTTGTTTTACACGTTTTCATAATAAAACATACAAATGTAAAAATTCGTTCATTACAAATCGAATAAAACACACGCTTTAACACTTTATTTTAGATTAATTAGTCGCAGGAGCATTCAAATAGGATGTATATTGGAATGGTGCAAGCTCAAAAATATTCATCACAGTCATGACATCCTCAAAAATACGGGATTGAATAATCTCATAACTTTCCCATACAGTCGTATCGATAAAAAACATCACTAATAATGGATATCCGCCACCATTCGACTCATTACCCTGAATAATCAGATATTGATCGTGTCTTACATGTGGGTGGTTCATCAGATAATGCTCCAGCCATATACGATATAGCCCCATATTTGTACTCTTATCCTGCTCCTTGCAACGTTTCGGATCCGGATCCATATATTTATCATTCAGATAATCCTCAAGCAAAGGATTGCCTGCAATCTTCTGTATAAATGCATCATCGATTCTTTTAATCGTATTGATATCAAATAAGATCGTCTTTTTTATACGTCTGAATCCTGTTTCTGACATTCCTTTCCAGTTAATAAAAGAACCTGAAATAAGCGCATAAGGAGGTACCGTTACGATTGTATTATCGAAATTTCTTACTTTGACAGTAATCAACGACATTTCATAAACTGTTCCGTTTGCACCATACTGATCCATCTGAATCCAGTCTCCAATCTTAATCATTTTGTTCTGAGACAACTGTACTCCTGCGATAAACCCTAAGATAAAATCCTTAAAGATCAACATCAGAACAGCGGCAAAGGCTCCCAAACTGGTCAGCATTGTTGAGATCTTGACATTCGTAATAATACCAACGACAATTAATAAAGCAAATACTACCACTATAATTTTCAGAATCTCAATCATGCTTTTGTATGATTGATATCCATCATCCTCCTCATTTACAAATTCATTAAACATAAAACTTGTAAAAGCGAACAATGCCTTAATGAACATGACTATAATATAAATATAACATGCTTTTTCTATAATAACCAACAGGGTACTAGCCTCATTCCGGAATGGCAATGGTGCTAGTATAAGTACAACCAGCGGAGGCACAATACCTAGAATCCGCCGATAGAAATGATTATCATATAATATCATTACTGACTTATGCTTAGAACGTGATGCAATAGAGTAAATAATACGTACGCCTATTCTACAAAACAACAGATAAGATAAATAAGCAATAATAAAAATCACACATAATATAACCACTCGCTCAAAAGTGTCTGCCGATTGAGGAGTGAAACCGAAGAAATGCAAAATATCCCGGGCCACCGACATTATTTTGTCTGCCCAATGATCATAAGAAACTAATTCTTTCATAACTATAGTTGAGGTTAACTTTAAATTAATAGATAAAACTTACTACAATAAACCATAAATCCCGATTTATTGTTCAATCCTCAGGAAAAGATATAAATTCGCACCCGAATAAGAGTATAGACTGACTTTTCTCATTCAAAGGATATTAATCACACTTTGATGAATTTAGTCTTCTGAAAATTCAAAACTGTTTCTTTAAAATAAGATTTAATAATATCCTGCATGAAGCATTTAAGACGCATTGCTCCAATAGTACTTGTCATTAGTTGCCTACTGGCAATTTCACTCATTATTGTCCGCAATAAAGTGAAAGATTATATTTCCACACGAATGGATACAATTTCTCTTCATGGAGGAACACTCAGACACAGTTCCATTGAGTTGAACGGACTCAGCGGAATTACCGTTTATGATTTTACATTAATTTCTCCTGCTAACGATACCGTTATTGAAGTAAAGAAACTTTCACTGAGTATTTCTGCTTTAGATTTAATATGCAAAAAGATAAATCTCAAATCGGTATCGATCACCGATACTCGTTGTAATATAATTACTGACTCTACCTCCTCTAATCTGGATTTCCTGATACAGAAGCCTGAGAGAAATCAGAGAGACAGTGTTACTGAACAAACTACCGGTTTTACCGAAAAACTCAATCAGATAGTTCTGTTATCCTTTCGTTTTATACCCAATAATCTGAATGTTGATAACCTAAATATACATATATCCAATGATAGCTCTCAGACCTCTCTTGCTATCAAAGAAGGATATATACACAACGGCAACTGTAATATTCCGTTTTCGATTACACATAATGCAAAAACTCAACAACTGCTATTTGCAGGACAGATCAATAAATCACAATACGAACTTGAAGGGATACTTCAAAGCAGTGATAAAAATAACCCCCGTATTATTCTGGCTCAGACAGTGAATAAGTCAGGATTCTTTTGCCAGTTCGAAAAGCTCAAATTCGACCTCAACTTCCCTATTCTTACCACTGACGAAACCAAGATAATGACAGGCATCCGGATAGACTCGCTGATCTGCTTTCAGGAACGGATTGCTAAAGACACGATTATTATACCCGGATTTCAGTCTACGCTCGAATTAGATATTTTTCCCAATGAGATTATTCTGACACCTGCTTCCGAAATCACATTGGGCGAACTTACTATTCATCCGCATATTCTTTTGCGAAAAGAAGAAGACTGGCAGATTGGGTTATACCTGGACGAAACAAACATCGACGCTCAGGTCTTTATTGATGCATTACCAAACGGTCTATTCAATCCAATAAAAACGGTGCACCTGAGCGGACTTATCGATTATCATTTTCTCTTTGAAGTAGATCTCAGCAACCCCGACTCTCTCCGTTTCGAGTCGAACATCAATACCAAAGGTTTCAAAATTATCGACCCTGGCGTATTAACAAAAATGAATCAGGATTTCACATTGCCGGTTTATGAAGACGAACAACTCGTTCGTACACTGAATATTGGCAACAGCAACCCCGATTTTCGCACTATGCAGGATGTATCTCCTTTACTCATAAATGCTATTCTTCAGTCCGAAGACGGTCAGTTCTTCTACCACAAAGGATTTCGTCCTGACGCCATCCGCGAAGCACTCATCCACGACATCAAAACTAAACGTTTCGCTCGTGGTGGCAGCACAATTTCCATGCAGATTGTCAAAAACGTCTTTCTCAACCGCAATAAGACTATTGTCCGCAAACTTGAAGAGGCTCTTATAGTCTGGCTTATCGAAACAAACCGCATAACAAGCAAGCAACGTATGTTCGATATATATCTCAATATTGCTGAATGGGGGCCAGGTATTTATGGTGTAAAAGAAGCATCCGAGTTCTATTTTCGGAAAGACCCTACTCAACTAACTCTTGACGAAGCCATCTTTATGGCGAGCATCATACCACGTCCGAAAAAATTCATCTGGTCACTCGACGATAACGGACAAATCCGCGAAAGCCTTTATCCGCATTTCCGGATCGTACGCGACCGACTCGAAAGAAACAACATTATTGCCCCATCCGATTCTGCGGGGCTCTACATTCCGCAAATTCACATTACGGGCGCTGCATCTGCTTATATCCGCAATCACGATATAGTCGAACATGATACACTTAATGTAGATTTCGACCTACCCTTCTGAGAACACAAAACAATACTATAAAAAAAGGAGTTCGTAGTACACAACATACTACGAACTCCCAATCTTATTTATTAATTCGGCCGATCAAAAAGATCCGTTACCGACCTTTTTCATTCCATCAGTTCACCTTTGCCCTGACGCGTGATCTCAAATGTATCATCTACACAATCCACAATCGTCGAAGGAATAGTTTCTCCATAACCACCATCAATCACAATATCTACATCATACTGGTATTTTTCCTCCATTAATTCAGGATCGGTTGCATACTCAATTTCCATCGGATCAAGAAAGAC
>JBOFKE010000389.1:0-7759 GCA_051657185.1 Bacteroidales bacterium
TACCAGTTGTGCATGAGGTCCTCCGTAAACATATACTACTGTTGGATATTTCTTCGTAGAATCAAAATCAACAGGCTTGATTAAGCGATAATGTAAATCTGTTTTACCATCAGCAGCTTTAATTGTTCCCAATGAAATATCAGGCATATCGTATGACGTAAATGGATTTTTAGCAGATAAAACAGGATATCTTTTTCCATTTTTAGTATCGATTACGGCAATTTCACGAGGAGTATTTAGATTGCTGTATTGGTCAATCAGATATCTTTTATTTTCCGATAAGCTTACATTATGCATCCCTTGGCCTTGAGTAAGTTTGATTCTTTTGCCAGTCTTAAGATTCACTTTGTAAGCGTGTTTCTCTATCGGGCTTTCTTCAGTTGATTGAATATATACATTCTCACCTTTATCGTCAAAACCAAGGACAGATAAGACGATCCATTCTCCTGTAGTTAATGGACGAATAAGCTTACCATCCGTATTGTATAGGTACAAATGATTATATCCGTCTCTTTCACTTTGCCAGATAAACTCGTTAGAATTTTTAGGTAGAAATAAAATCGGATTTTCAGGCTCTACCCATTTATTATGAGTTTCTTTGATCAGTGTAGATATTAATTTCCCGTTTTTAGCATTATATGCTCTGAGCTCAAGACTATCTTGTCCGCGATTTAATTCAGAAATGTAAACTACAGACTCATCGGGAGACCAGACAATATTGGTTAAATATTTCTCTTTAGGAAGTCCTGTTTTTAAGAATACGGTATCATTCGATGCTGTATTGTAGATACCAACAGTAACGTGATGGCTTTTTGTTCCAGCCATCGGATACTTTATATTATTAACCTTAGCAGGTTTTGTTGCTGCATGAAGAAGCGGATAAACAGGTACCATCGTTTCATCCATACGATAAAAAGCAAGTTGTTTTCCCGAAGGTGACCAGAATGTACCTTTCTCGATACCAAATTCACGCTGGTGTACAGCCTGACCGTTAACGATACCAGTATTCGAATCGTTTGTAATTGCTTTAGTGTTATTATTGCTATCGGATATAAACAAGTTATTATCAATTGTATAAGCAATACTTTTGTTCGTTCTGTTTAAATCACGATTATTTTTTTCTTTTAAATCCAGGGAGTTTAATATCTCTTTGTTCTTAAAATCGTAGATATAAAGCGTATCACCTTTAGTGAATTCAATAATAGATTGTTTCCCATATGGAAATGTGATATATGGGAGTTGTTTAATTCCGAATTGAGAAAAATCATCCTTTGTTAAAAGAACAGTTTTCTTTTGAGGCTGGTCAGGTGCAGTAACATAAACTGTATCACCTTTTACAAAAGTAAGCTGATCTCCAAACCACTGAAGTTGTTTAATGTTCTGTGGAACAAATGATTGATAAGTTTTCCCTCCGGGGATTAGATCATGCAATGTCAGCTTTTTATTTTCTGCACGAAAAGGCATAGCCATAATAACGAATAAGAATAATGTGTATAGTGTTCTCATATAGCATTAAACATAAAAAGTGAAGAGTTCTGGATATATATTATCCATACTCTTCACTTTCAATTATTTATTTTGAAATTCTTGGTCTTGGTTTAGAATTATTATCTCTTTTTGAAGAGAAAGCTTTTCTATCGCCGAAAGATCTGTCACCACTTGGCTTTCTGTCACCGAAACGTCTTTCGCCACCTGGCTTTCTATCACCAAAGCGTCTTTCACCTTCAGGCTTTCTATCGCCGAAACGTCTTTCACCGCCAGGTTTTCTGTCGCTAAAGCGTCTCTCGCCATCAGGCTTTCTGTCGCTGAAGCGTCTTTCGCCATCAGGTTTTCTATCGCTGAAGCGTCTTTCACCTTCAGGCTTTCTATCGCCGAAGCGTCTCTCACCTTCAGGCTTTCTATCGCCGAAGCGTCTTTCACCGCCAGGTTTTCTGTCGCTGAAGCGTCTCTCGCCATCAGGCTTTCTGTCGCTGAAGCGTCTTTCGCCTTCAGGTTTGCTATCGCCGAAGCGTCTTTCACCGCCAGGTTTTCTGTCCCCGAATTGTCTGTTTCCGCGTACTTTATCTGTGAAGAAAGCCTTACGTTCACTACGATCTTTGCGGAACTCTTTAGATTCGCTTTTTGCAAATTCTTTACGAATTTCAGCATCGTCTTTACGCTTGAATGTAATAGGAGTTTCTTCTTTTACTTCTTGTTCTTCGCCTTCTTCAGCTTGCTTTGATTTGAACTCTTTGCGTTTACCTTCGAAAATTTCAAATTTGCGAAATTCACAATCCAAACCACCATTCATTAATTTGATTTTAGCGGAAGGACGAAGACCGATTTTCTCAAAACATTCATAACGATAACTAAGAATCCAGGTTTCACGCCCCATAAAGACATGTTTAAGCCTTTCACCGATAATGGCGTACAAACCTAAAATATCTTTTGAAGAAATACGTTCTCCATAAGGAGGATTCATTATAACCAGACAGTTTTCAGGAGCCTCTGTATAGTCTTGAATAGACTTTACAGAAAGGTCAATGTATTTACTTAATCCGGCACTCTTGATATTCTCTTCAGCAATGGATATTGCACGCGGAGACATATCAGAACCATATATTTTGTATTCGAATTCACGCTCATAACTTTCGTCGTTGTATAGTGAATCGAATAACTCTTCATCGTAATCTTTCCATTTTTCGAAAGCGAATTCTTTGCGGTAAATTCCCGGAGGAATATTTAATGCAATCATAGCAGCTTCGATCAATAGAGTACCCGAACCACACATAGGATCCAGTAAATTAGAGTTTCCTCTCCAGCCTGTTTTGAGAATCATACCTGCAGCAAGCACTTCATTTAAAGGAGCTTCTGTCTGATCTGTTCTCCATCCTCTTTTATGTAAAGATTCACCTGAACTGTCTAATGACACAGTAACCTGATCATGAGAAACGTGCAGGTTAATCATTAAATCCGGGTTTGTAACACGTACAGACGGACGTCTGTTGAATTGCTCCATAAAGTAATCAACAATAGCGTCTTTTGCACGGTATGTTAGAAATTTTGAGTGGCTGAATTCTTCCGAGTAAACGGTTGCATCAATTGAGAATGTTTGGTCAGCCTGGATAAAATCTTCCCAACGAATTTTCTTAATTTGTTCGTATACCTGATCCGTGCTGCCTGCTTTAAATTTAGCAATCGGTTTAAGGATGCGCACAGCTGTTCTACAATGCAGATTTGCCTTGTACATTAACTCTTTGTCACCTTTGAAAGAGACTACACGACGTCCAATCTCAATTTCATCCGCGCCTAAATTGGTAAGCTCTTCGGCTAAAACATCCTCCAGTTCGGCGAAGGTTTTAGCAACCATTTCAAATTTTTCTGTATTCATTGGTTTCATGCTGAAACGTATATCTTTTTACCTTGTTTATTTCTGCTGCAAAAGTAATAAATAAAAGGGAGTTCTGCGATTTCTGAATACCCATTCTTTATTCTTTAACTATATTGTGCTATATTTCTTTAACTTTAAAGGCTATACCTACCTAATTTGTTCGTTTTTCGGCATTTATTACCTATTTTTTAATCCATTTTCAACAAGGATTTGGGGTTGTTGAAAACTCTCTGGGTTATTAACAATATTGGCAACTTTTCAACAGTTTGGTAAAATGTTTCATGTTTTTTTATTCGTGTGAAACATTTTATTTATTACTTTGCCTCAGAGTTATTTTTAATTCATATAACCCTTATATCCAATATTATAATATGGGAAAAGTAATCGCACTGGCGAATCAAAAAGGAGGGGTTGGTAAGACCACTACGACCATTAATCTGGCAGCATCATTAGCTGCGCTTGGTAAAAAGGTACTTGTGTTGGATGCAGATCCGCAGGCTAATGCATCATCAGGCTTAGGTGTTGATGTTCGTACGGCTAAGTTCTCCATTTATGATTGTTTGGTGAATGGAACATCAGCTAAAGAAGCTGCTATTCAGACCAACTTTGAAAATCTTGAAATTATTTGCTCCCGCATCGATTTAGTCGGTGCAGAACTAGAGCTTCTGAATATTACGAACCGCGAGCGAATACTCGAAAAACTACTTATGGATGTTCGTAATCAATATGACTATATGCTTATCGATTGTTCGCCTTCTCTGGGGTTGATTACCGTAAATTCTCTGACAGCTGCTGATTCAGTGATTATTCCTGTACAAGCTGAATATTTTGCACTTGAAGGAATTAGTAAATTGCTAAATACGGTGAAAATCATCAAATCGAAATTAAATACACGTTTGGAAATTGAGGGTTTTTTATTGACGATGTATGATAATCGCTTGCGTTTGGCTAATCAGATTTATGAGGAACTGAAACAACATTTTGGAACGATGGTCTTTAATGCGGTTATTCATCGTAATATTCGATTGAGTGAAGCCCCAAGTCATGGTTTGCCGGTAATGTACTATGATCCGGAATCAAAAGGGGCTAAGAATCATATGTTGTTGGCTGAAGAAATTGTTGATAAACACAAAGCATAAATAGAAGGAGGTTATATGGCGTTACCTAAAAGAGGCGTTCTGGGTCGGGGATTGGATGCTTTAATTACATTAGATGAGATTAAAATTAGCGGATCTTCATCCATTAATGAAATCGAACTTATCAAAATTGAACCGAATCCCGATCAACCAAGGCGTGTAATTGATGATGCTGCACTTGAAGATTTAGCGCAGTCGATCCGTTCACTCGGAGTTATTCAACCGATAACCTTGAGAGAGATCGCTGATGATAAATATCAGATTATAGCAGGTGAGCGTAGATATCGGGCATCTATGAAAGCTGGATTAACTGCTATACCTGCTTATGTGCGTAAAGTAAGCGATACAGAGTTGTTAGAGATGGCTTTGATCGAAAATATTCAGCGGGAAGACCTTAACTCGATTGAGATTGCTCTGGCATATCAGAATCTGATTGACCAATATAACTTAACACAGGAACGATTAAGTGAACGTGTTGGTAAAAACAGATCAACGATCACAAACTATCTGCGACTTTTAAAGTTACCTGCAGGTATTCAAATGGGAATTAAGGATAAAAAGATTGATATGGGACATGCGCGTGCACTAATCTCAATTGAGGATCCGGGTATTCAGCTTATGGTTTATGAGGAGATTATTAAGCAAGGCTTATCAGTTCGTAAAGTCGAGGAAATTGTCCGTTCTTTAAATGCAGGCGAGAATGTCGATGAGATTGTTACTAAAAAGGCGAAAAAGAATGCAATGCCTGAAGAATTTACTCTGCTTAAAAGACATCTGACAAATTTCTTCAGCTCAAAGGTTCAACTGACAATGAATGAAAAAGGAAAAGGTAAAATCTCTATTCCTTTTGAATCTGAAGAGGATTTAGAGCGATTAATCGCACTGCTGGATAGCAAAAAATAAATGGCGGATTCTGATTTTTTTGATGTTAATTAATGACATCTTAAGGCGAGAAGCTTATTTCCTGCTATTTTTGTGCAATTGTATTAAAGCATATCAGTTTGAATATGAGATTATCATTCAAAATTACAATATTAATTCTATCTGTTTGGATGGTCGCTTTCCCTTTATCGGCACAAGAGATATCGGTAGGAGAAAGGACTCTATCCGCAGATTCTATCCGTAAGGCGACACAACCCTTTGCAGATTCAATTCGCACTTTGGCTCCACGTTTAGCAGAGATGCAAACCGATACCATTCGTCTTGATAGTGTGAGGGTTCCTAAAAAAATATCTAAGAAAGACGTTAAGCCAATTAAAGAGTACAAGCCTTTTGTGTCTGATCCGACTAAAGCAGTATGGTACTCAGCGCTATTTCCCGGATTAGGGCAAGTCTACAATCGTAAATACTGGAAATTGCCTATCGTTTATGGGGGATTTGCAGCGACTTTTTATGCATTGAACTGGAATACACAATATTTAAAAGATTATTCTCAGGCATATCTGGACTTTATGGATAATGATCCTAATACTAAGAGTTATGAAGATATTATACCTCCTTCCATGATTAACTCTTCAAATAAATCGCAGATTCAGAATATTCTTAAGAGACAAAAAGATATGTTCCGTCGTAATCGGGATTTAAGTATTATTTCAATGTTGGGAGTTTATCTTTTATCTGTTGTTGATGCTTATGTTGATGCTCAATTGTTTGATTTTGACATTACTCCGGATCTGAGCATGCGTGTTGAGCCAACTGTTATAATTCCTACGCGTCATAATTCCAAACATGGAGTTGGAATTCAATGGTCAATTAATTTCTAAATGAATGTGAGTTCGTTTTCGATTGCTTAGCTGTATTCAAACTAAACTAAAATATATTATGAGGTATAGATCTATTTTTATACTCTTACTTCTTGGGGCTTTGTTTAAGTCTTCTCTTTATGCTGTTAATATTCGACAGACACAGGATCAGTCAGTTATTGATTCATTATCCCGATTTGAAAATCCCAATGCAACAGATTTTTTCTTTGCCGGAAAAATGGATAGTATAGAGAATCTGGTTTCAGATTGGATGTATGCAGGGAGAGTCAGATACGACTCTGCTTGTACTTCCCGTAAATCATATTGCCCATCTCTTCCAGACTCTGTCTATATGTCACGCTTAGAAAATATAGCAACACTGATAGAGCTGCCTTACAATGAAGTTATAAAAAAATACATCGAGTATTATACAGGTCCGCGTCGGCGTATGGTCGAAAAATTATTGGGATTGTCTCAGTATTATTTTCCGATGATTGAACAAACGTTTGATGCTGCAGGTATTCCTTTAGAATTAAAATATCTGGCTGTTGTGGAATCTGCTCTCAATCCAAGTGCACTGTCTAAACAAGGTGCCTCCGGATTATGGCAATTTATGCTTCCTACAGGAAAGCATTACGGTCTGGAGATTTCTACGTTAGTTGATGAGCGGCGCAACCCTGTTAAATCTACACAGGCTGCTGCTAACTATTTAAAATCTCTTTATGGCATCTATAAGGACTGGACGCTTGCGATAGCTGCGTATAATTGTGGCCCCGGAAATGTAAATAAAGCGATTCAGCGAACTGGCGGACGCAAAGATTATTGGGCAATTTACTATAATCTTCCAAAAGGAACCCGGGAATATCTTCCATTATTTATAGCACTTAACTATATTATGAATTATCATCCCGAGCATGAAATATGTCCATCTGTATGTCCGATTGCTTTAGATATGGATACTTTGAGAATAAATAAAACGTTACATTTTAGTCAGGTTGCAAAGATTACAGGGATATCCGTTGAAGAACTTAGGGCATTCAATCCGCAGTTTAAGCGGGATATTATTCCCGGATCCCAAAAACCGTATGTTTTGAGATTACCTATAACTTCCATGATGCGATTTATAGCTTTTGAAGATTCGGTGTTGAATAATAATATAGCGAAAGAGCGTCAATTACGAAGTACTGTACAATTAGGTGTTGCGACTGTTTCTTCAAGCAATATTCATTCGTCTGCAACGAATGAAGCACCCGTGAAGCATACAATCAGAAATGGTGAATCTTTAGGAGTGATTGCAAAAAAATATAATGTCAGAGTAGAGGATCTCAAACGCTGGAATAATTTATCTGATGTTAATATTCGCGCAGGTAAAACCTTATTTGTTCATCCACCAGCGAACTTGGAGTCGCAGGCTGATAATAAATCAGATTCATCGGATGGGCTGTTTAAAGAATATAAAATCAAATCCGGAGATTCATTCTGGATTATAGCACGGAATCATAATACTACAG
>JBOFKE010000390.1:0-6486 GCA_051657185.1 Bacteroidales bacterium
GAGCCGGAGAATGTGCCGGACCTAAATTATTGCAATATGCGTATGCCAATGATTTAGTCCCGATTGCAATGGCGGAGTTCTGGTGGGGTGCTTCGCCCAAAACAGAAGTCAGAGAGCATGGTCATTTCTATCCGGCTTGTAAAGGGAAATGCGAACCTATTCTTGGACATATGTTGCAAGGTCTGAATGTTGAGCCCAACCCGTTGGCAACAGATTGTTCCAAACTATTGAGTATGGAAATCCTTTATGATGATCCGTGGTTATGCGTGGTTTGTAAGCCTGCCGGGCTGTTAAGCGTTCCTGGTAAATCGGGACATGATAATGTATATGACAGGATTACTAAATTATATCCGGATGCAACGGGACCATTAATCGTCCATAGGCTTGATATGGCTACATCCGGTTTACTGGTTATAGCGAAAACGAAAGAAGTACATCAAAACTTACAAGCACAGTTTAAAAATCGGAGTGTAAAGAAAAGATATATTGCCCTTCTGGATGGAATTGTAAATAAAACGATGGGTGAAATCAATCTGCCTATTGCTCCCGATTTCTATGATCGACCCCGACAAATTGTAGATCATGAGAACGGAAAACCTGCAACTACCTATTATGAAGTCTTGTCAACCGGACCGGCATATACCCGGATAACTTTTTACCCATTGACAGGAAGAACTCATCAGTTAAGATTACATGCAGCAGCTGTAGAAGGGTTGAATACTCCTATTCGGGGGGATGAATTATATGGTAAGAAATCTGATAGATTATACTTACATGCAGAATATTTGAGTTTTACGCATCCTGTTACTAATAAGGTCGTAAGCTTTGAACAAAAGGCAGCGTTCTAAAGAATAATCCCATCATCGATTTTCACAAATCAATGATGGGATAACTTAGTATTAAAAAATAATTACTTTATATTTTTAATTAATGCATGAAAACTTGTTTTACCATCCTGGATTTTGAACCAGTTTTTTAGATTTAAATATTTCGTTTTCTGGAATAGGATATATATACATCCTCTTTTCAAAGATTCTGGTTTCAAATTTTGTTCTTTGAGCAAAATCTTCAAGGGTTGATGCGTTCATATTCATTCCATGGAAATCACCGCCTTGTCTTCCTTCTGGTTTATCAGCAATCATTAAACGACGGACATCAAAGTAACGTTGTCCCTCACAGAAAAGCTCAATTCTACGTTCTTGTATAATTGCAAGTTTTTGTAATTCCTTATTGCCTTTTAAACCAGGTTTAATAACAGATAAAGCAGCAATACCCGCTCTTTCCCTAACTTTATCTATATATTGTAAGATACGTGGATCTGAAGGGTTTAACTCATTTAGCACTTCAGCGTATAACAGATAGAAATCAGCTAAACGGAAAATAATAGAAGGTCTGTATTGTGATTTTGGATTAGATCCTTGATTTAATAATGTACGATTACAACCTTTATATAATAAAGCCCCAGTATAGCAATTATCAGCTTTGGAGTTATCCTCTGTCTGACCTTTATGGAAATATATTTTTGTATTTGTTTTTTGCCAAGTTTTACCAGCATACGTAACAGCTTGATAAAAACGAGGTTCTCTGTTTTTATAGATGTTAGGAATACCATCTTCACCAATTCCGTCTTCATTGTATAAAGGAGACTCAGTGATTGTTTTTCCATCAACCATATTGAAAGCATCTATGGATTCTTGGGTGATGCCTATACAGCTATATCCCTGATATATACCTCTGGGTGTTGATCTACGCTCTCTACCTTCACTATTCACACCTCCCCAGGAGTTTCTGGATGTAGCCCATAATATTTCCGGATTAGTTTCTGAAATCTGAAATAATTCATACAGCGATTCTTCAGGATTAAGATTACCATCAGTATCATAGACTGTATACAATTGATGTTTGCCTTCAGCGTAATTGATTAAACGCTCTAACGCTGTTTTAGCTTTTTCCCATTTAGCAGGATCCCTCTCAGGAAATAATTGTTTTCCAGTGTTATCTCGTAATTGTAAAGCGTCAACGTAGTCACCATTATAAAGTGGACTTGCTGCATAAACATGTAGTTTAGCAAGAATTGCAAGAGCTGCTGATTTCGTTGGAGCAGAGGCTCTTTCTTTAGGTTCTGTTTCCGGAAGTAGATCTAAACATCCATTTAATTCTGCATCAATAAAATTGATAACTTCATCAAGAGAAGCTCTATAAAAATCAAGATCGGTTTCATTCGGTGAAACTGACTTATTCATAATAGGAATCGGACCATATAATTCGAATAATAAATAATGATAGTAAGCGCGCAAAAATCGTGCCTCATTTTTTAGTAAAACTAATTCGGCCTCATCTATAAAGTCTGTATCACCTGAAGGAGGAATCGTATGTGCATTTTCTAAAAAGAGATTAGCTTGACGGATTTGTTTATATAAATGCCACCGGGTAAAATCAGCATTTCCAGCATGATAACCTACAGCACATACGTCTTTTGTATTCCATTGTCCGTTTTTCAATTCGTCAGAAATACCAGGCCATGGATTATCTAAACCATTTAATGACGCATAACTACTGTTCAAAATAATATTGCTATAGTCAGGAATACCACTATAGATATAACGATGGAAACGACGAGCGTATGACGTATTATTAAAAACTTCTTCCATGTTTAGCTCTGCGGCTAATTGATCGGATACATCCAGATAAGTACAACCTGTTGTTGCAGAAGCAATCATTGTAGCTAATAGTAACTGTTTGAATTTATGTGATATTTTCATTGTTTACATTTTAATTATTAGATAGTAAAGTCAAGTCCGAATGTGAATGTTCTATTTAACGGATATGCAAATCCTCCGTTTCCATTACCTAATTCAGGATCCCACATTTTAATTTTATCCCATACGAATAGGTTGTTTCCAAGCAAGTACACACGAAGACCTTTCAAACGCATTTTAGATAGAGTCTTTGGGTTGAATGTATATCCCACTTCCACATTCTTCAAACGGATAAAGCTAGCATCACGTTGCCACCAGGTACTGGCTGCTGTATTGTTAGGAAAATCTCCTGAATGTAATCGTGGAAACATTACATCTTGGCTTGGATTTGCTTCTGTCCAGCGATTTGCTACTACATCTCTTACTGCAGATTCTTCAATGCCTCGGACAAATGGGAAAAATGCATGACCCGTATTTGCACCTAAAACTGTAGATGTGTTACCTGCACCTTGGAAGAAAATACCAGCGTAAAGACCTTTCCACTCTGCATTAAATCCAAATCCATAAACAATTTCCGGTACAGACGGATGTCCTACATCTACCATTTGATCATTACTGTCGATTTTCCCATCACCGTTTAAATCTTTGTATTTGATATCACCCGGACGTAGTCCTGATGATAATCCTGAAACAACTCCAGGTTTAAGTTCATAAGTTTTGTCCAGACCATCGCCTTTTATAATGAAATCGTCGTGTGTATAAAGTCCGTCAGCAACATAAAGCTTCCATGAGTTTAATCGGGCACCTTTCATTTCTAGCCAAGGATAATTTTGATCTGCTTGATCATATTCTACAATTTTATTACGGGCAAAAGTGAAGTTTCCTCTTGCACTTAAGTTAACTTCGCCTACGCGATGATTGATATTTATACTGGCATCCATCCCCTGATTTTCTACGATACCAAAGTTTTGCCATGGCATTTGATGGAATCCTGTAACATTTGATACAGTTGCGCGTTGTAATAGAATATTATGGCGACGATTTTTGAAGTAATCAACCTGTAAATCAACTTTATTATTGAAGAAACCTAAGTCCAGACCGTAGTTCTGTTTTACTTCTATTTCCCAGGTCAGGTATGGCGATTCAAATAAATTTTCAATAATTCCATTGCCAATCCCGCCCATAGATCCATTATTATTATAGCCTAAATCATATCCAGATGCATTTGACTTCATTGTCCCCCGATACATAAAACGTGCTCCTCCAGTATTATCATTACCAGTACGACCAACAGAAGCACGAATTTTAAATTTATTCATTATGTTATTAATATTCGAGGAACTATAAAAGTCCTCATTACTTAAGTACCAGCTAAGACCTGCAGCTGGAAAAAAACCAAACCTGTTACCTTTGGCAAAGGTTTCTGATCCGGTATATCCAAAGCTCCCTTCTACAAAATACCGATCATCAAAACCGTAAGAAAAACGACCGATGAATCCCTGCTTTCTAAATGGTAAATAACTATCATGATTTTGTTTATCTTTATGCATATATAATAAAAGACCGGTTACATCATGTTTTTCAGCAAAGGTTCTTTTATAGTTCAAAGATGTTTCAAAGTATATTTGCTTATTGGAAGACGAACTGTTGTCATCTGCAAGTGTTTCGCTTCCTTCTATTATTTTTTTATAAATGATTTTACCATCTTCATCTCTGCCAGTTGCTATATATTGTGTTGGTGTTTTTGTTCTTCTCGAAACATATTGAAGGTTGGCATCAAAGCTTAATGCAGCTTTAAAAGACAGCCCATTTGTTATAAATTTCAAATCCTGATCTAATTGAACTTTAGATTGAATATTTGTTCTCCATTCTTGTGTATATCCTGAGTGCATCAATTGGTTGTATGGATTCACACGTGTACTTGATGGACGTGGATGTCCTGCAATTGTGCCATCAGAATATTGCATTGGGAACATGTGAGGAGGTGTCAGACACATTGAGGTAAAGATCGTATTAGAACCTACGCCCGGATAGTTCGTTTTCAGATATTGTCCACTGATATCAACACCAATGTTTGTTGTTGGAGAAGCTTCAAAGTCCACATTACTTCTTAAATTGTAACGCTCTAGTCCAATATTTGTATCGTAATTTGTCATCTGATTAGATTCGAATATGCCATTTTCTTTGAAATATGCCCCCGAGACAAAGTATTTTGCTCGTTTAGCTCCCCCGCGGACATTTAACGTATAGCGCATATTGAATGTATTGTCGCGCAGCATACCTCCTAACCAATCGGTATTTGGATATAAATCAGGATCAATACCCGATTCATACATGTCAATTAGCTCGTCTGCATAAATACCTTCTTTCCCTTCATTGTTAAGAGCTTCGTTAAACATACGAAGGGTTTCAGCTGAGTTCATAAATTTTGGTAAGCGGGTAGGCTTTAATGATGTTAATTCTCCACGGAAAGTAATTCGGGGTTTTTCATCCATACCACGTTTAGAGGTGATAAGAATTACTCCATTCGCACCTTCAGCACCATAAACAGCTGTAGCAGCTGCATCTTTCAATAAGGTAAATGTTTCGATTTCGTCTACTTCGATATCAGACATAGAACGAGGTACGCCATCAACAAGAATCAGTGGATTTGTACCTCCTTTAAAAGAGCTGACACCACGAATCCAGAAATCAGAGTTATCATAACCCGGCTCTCCGGATCTTTGTACGGCGATCAAGCCGGATACTTTACCTGCCAGATTATTCGTTAGATTTCGTGAGGGAGAAATAGCTAATTCTTTTGTCGTAATATTATTAATAGAACTCACGACACTGCTTTTCTTCTGACGACCGTAGCCTACAATAGTTACGTCCTGAAGTAGTTCGGATTCAGGATCAAGTTTAAAATTCAGGATTTTTTCTCCGTTGTATTTCTTCTCTTGTTTTTTGTAGCCGATATAGCTAATCTCTAAAATATCGCCCTTACTTGCGCTTAAAGTATAATTTCCATCTATATCCGCAGCTGCTCCATTTGCAGTACCTTTTACCACAACCTGCGCACCAATTAAAGGAAGATCATTTTCGTCTGTAATTACTCCAACAAAAGAATTTTTTTGTTGTGCGCATATTACAGTACATATAAGTAGAAGTATGTTCAATGTAAAGAACCTTCTGTATTCTTGTAGTTTATTCATTTGAAGTAATATTATTTATCAATGTAATCTTAACTAGTTTGATTATGTTATCGCTATTTGAAATTTATCTGGATTCTGTAGAAAACTCAAATTTGTAAATACATGATTCTCGATTCGGATTTACAGAGATATTATTGGACTTTAATCTTACAGGAATAGTATATTCTGCATCATTTATGTCACTAATCTTTGAGATCTCAATTGGGTCGTAAATTATTTCGCCGACTTCTAGGTAGCTTGAAGTATCATCTTTGATCTCCCTTTTATATAGTTTTAATTCATAACAATTTGGTGGTAATACTTTGTAACTTGTTCTACTTACTTCATTAATTGAGTCTATTAAATGATTGTCTATCACATATTCAAATTGACTATCTTTGAAGTCTAAACCACCTCGTGCAATTGATAAAGGGAGAGAGCCTTTATTCTCAAGATCAATAATTAATACAGGCTGAATCCCGCTTTCGCCTGCTGAGATTAACTCCGGAACTCTTTCTACAAAATCTCTGTCGCAAGATGCAAGTAGTAGTGGAGCTAACAGATAGGTTAATAATCTTTTTTTGTTCATGTTGTAATAATAGGTTTAATATTAG
>JBOFKE010000391.1:0-2449 GCA_051657185.1 Bacteroidales bacterium
CCGTTTTAGCGTATATGTATGATAAAGCATTGGATACGTATATGCCATACGAGAATCCGTTTAATGTATCATTGATTAAATCAAATCCGGCATTAAATATTATTTCGTCCAACGGATTCGGGATGAATTACATGAACATCCAGAAACCCATAGATATTCCAAATGGAAGAGAAAATATTCATATTCAATTCGGATTCTTCTCTGACTCGGATTTTAGAGTAAAATATCCGTTAATGAACAAAATGGCTGTACGTGGTATAAACCGAATTGAATCTCTGAATATTGAGAATACTGAATATGATGCAGTTGCCGGATTTGGTAGACCTACAGCTAAAATGCAGAATGGAGCAGCAGCAAGTTTGCGTACTAATTTTGCAGACTGTGCTTTTTTCTATCCGAATATTCCGACAAGCGAAAATGGGGAAACTTCGTTCTCATTTACCCTGCCGGATTTAATTACGGAATGGAAATTTGTGGCGATAGCCAATACGCCCGATATGCAAATCGGTAAGAAGGAATATACTTTCACTGCTCAAAAATCTTTAATGATTCAAACGAACGAACCAAGATTTCTGCGTCAGGGTGATGAATCGCAAATCAATGCAACGCTCTCTTATTTGAACAAACCAGCGGATAAGGCTATTGTGAGTTTAGAATTGATTGATCCGGCTTCGAATAAAGTAATTAGTCAAACCGAAAAAGAAATCGCAAATCCGCAACAAGTAAATGCTTTAAGTTTCTCTGTTACGATTCCTGCAGACTGCAAACAAGTAGTTGTCAGACTAAAAGCTGCAAGCGGTGATTTCTCCGATGGGGAACAATTACGTGTACCGGTAATGTCGGCAGATATTACACTAACAGAAACTATGTCGCTGAACACTCCTGCAGAAAGCGCTGAGTCATTCGTGTACAAAGTTCCTGATATGCAAACATTACGAAACCAGCAGTCGCAATTCAAACTGGAATTGGTTAAGAATCCGGCCTGGTTCGTTGCAGATGCCTTATCGGCATTGTTACAACCTACACATAAGTCCGTTGACGGATGGGTAAGTGCGTATTATGCCAATACACTTGGTGAAGCAATTGCTAAGGCTAATCCGGAATTTGAAAGTGCAGTAAAAGAAAAATTACTGAATAATCCGTTAAACGGAAAAACAGCGAATACACCCTGGGTAAATAGTGAAGAACTTATAGAAAAACAATTACAACAGTTATCTCTTTTATATCTGCCCGGACAAATGGAGTATTTACGCTCTAATGCTTTCAATAATCTTAAAGCATTACAAAATCCGGATGGCGGGTTCTCTTGGTTCCCGGGTATGCCTTCGTCTTTATTCCAGACTTTGAATGTGCTTCGCCGGATGGGCGAGTTGACTCAATTAGGTGTAATTGAATATGGCGAACTTGAAAAAATGCTTCAGATTGAGGCACTGAGATTTGTCGATCAGAGCTTTGTAGAAATGTCAAAAGAGAGTAAGACTGACAGATCTGCAGAACCTTTGAGTTCTCTACAAATTATGATGCTTTATGTGAGAAACCTGTATAATGATATTCCACTGGCGGGTGAGACACTTAAAGTACATAAAGCCTGGATGAGTCAGGCCAAATACAGCTGGACACGAACATCCTTATATTCGAAAGCGCTTTTAGCGAATGTATTATATAACTATGGTTTTGGTGAAGAAGCAAATCAAATAGTGAAGTCTATAATTAATTATGGAGTAAGTTCTAAATTAAATGGGTTCTGGTTCCCTTCTAATAAGACGGATCAGATTGCTACACAGGTCGCTGTCATGCAATTGTTTTATAATACGCCGGCTAAAGATCCGGCACGTTTCGAAGAAATGAAACTTTGGCTGATTGCACAAAAAGAGACTCGTCTATGGAGAACGGGAGCTGAAACGCTGGATGCGGTTTTCGCATTAACGATGCAAGGAGCAAATCCGATAAAATCAAACGGAGACATGCAACTGTATTTAGGAAACAATCGATTGAATATAAATGCTCCGAATCTGGTTTCAATGATTTTGACAACCGATGAAATTGTGAGTGCTAATGGACGGATTCGCATAGAGAACCAATCAAACATACCTGTTTATGGTGCTTTATACCGAACATTTGATACATCGGTTAAGAAAGTAAGCGAAAGTAAGCAAAGTGGTTTGAGTATTCGAAAAGAGATTACAGGAGCTTCTCGGAGCAATAAAATCGGAAATGAACTGACTGTAAGATTAACGATCACTTCGGACAAAACCATGAATTTTGTAGAAGTCAGCGATCAGTTAGCAGCTTGCTTTCAGCCACAAGATGAGTTATCGGGATATGAAGCAGGAAAGTCTGTTTTCTACTATAAAGAGGTAAAGGAGTCATCTGTAAACTTCTTTATCGATACCTTACCTCGTGGTACAAGCGTAATCGAATATAAAGTATGGTTAGACCGGGCTGGTGA
>JBOFKE010000392.1:0-7670 GCA_051657185.1 Bacteroidales bacterium
GAGCTTTTGAAAGAAATCAGAGGTATGTTTAACAATATGCCGAACTTGACTCAGGCTATCAAGAAGTCTATCGATGAAAACCAGGAGCTTAAAAAGCAAATGGAAGAATTCATGAAAGAGAAAGCTTCACAAGTGAAAAAAGCATTGATTCAATCTACTTCTGAGATAAACGGTGTGAAAGTAATCAAGTTGGTAGATGCTATGTCTGCTGATATGATCAAAAATATTGCTTTCGAATTAAGAGGTGAGATCACTGACAAATTTATTTTTGTTGCCGGTACACAAGATGCAAACAAACCATTATTAACTGTAATGATGAGCGATGCGTTAGTACAAAGCGGACAAAATGCAGGTCAGATGGTTCGTGAAGCTGCTAAACTTATCCAAGGCGGCGGAGGAGGTCAACCTCACTTTGCACAGGCCGGAGGTAAAAATATTGAAGGATTAGAGGCTGCTGTAAATAAAGTATTGGAAATTGCAGGATTGTAATAACCGACTTAAACAATAGCTAGCTATTAAAATAAAATCGGGACTATCTTTTAAGTTTGCACTTAATTGATAGTCCCGATTCTTTTTTAGTTCTTTTCCCTGCCGAAATCAAATGTATTTGATTCCGTTCTGGCTCTCTCCATCTCTTTTTTCATCTTCTCAACTATTTTCGGATACTGAGTTGATAAATCATTATCTTCATGAATATCATTCTTCAGATTATATAATTCAAAAGTTGTCTTCTGAGAATCTCCTACATTCTGAGCAATTAACTTCCAATCACCCTGACGTATAGCCTGACGTCCCCCTAATTCATGGAATTCCCAATACAGATAATCATGTTTCTTTGATTGTTTCTTTCCTTTTAGTGTAGGTAAGAAAGAAATACCGTCCGTATTCTTCTCTTTTGGAGCATTGATCATATCTGCGAATGTAGGCATCATATCCCAAAAAGCACAAGGCAAATCCGAAACTGTTCCAGCCGGTACCATTTCAGGTGCCCAGGCAATCAACGGAACACGAATACCTCCTTCATATAAATCACGTTTGGTTCCTCTTAAAGGACCATAACTCTTAAAATAATCCGGATTAGCGCCACCCTCGCGGTGAGGTCCGTTATCACTGGTGAACATCACAATCGTATTCTTATCTAAGCCCTGATTTTTAAGCTCTTGCATAATCTCACCTACATACGTATCCAAGCGAGTAACCATAGCTGCAAACTGAGCATAAGGAATTTCAGTTGGTGTATAACCCCATTTATCTCTGTAAGGAACTTCTTCAAACTTTCCTTTATACATAGCCAGAATAGAGTCGTTTGGACCGGCTAATTCTGCATGAGGCAAAGTATAGGTACAACAAGCAAAAAAAGATTGATCTTTATTTGAACGAATAAAATCCAAAACCTCCTGATGTACTAAATCTTGAGAATAAGTATTTCTTCCATTATTAGCGTTGCCCGGAAGAACTTCTTTTTCAGATTGTCTCCATAAATGTGTCGGATAGTAAGAGTGTGCCTGACGCTGACAGTTATAACCGTAGAAATTATCAAAGCCCATCTTTACCGGTTCTGATTCTGAGCCGGGAAAACCTAATCCCCATTTACCGAATAATCCCGTTTTATAGTTATTATCCTGAAAAAGATGTGCAATCGTACGTGTATCAGCCGTCATCGGAAACTGACCTTCCGGTTTAATCTCATAATTCCCCCGAACCTGAGAATGTCCGGTATGTTTCCCCGTCATTAATGATCCTCTTGAAGGCGCACTAACCGTACATCCGGCATAGTGTTGCGTAAAGCGCATTCCTTCTTCAGCCATTTTATCGAGATTAGGAGTATGAATCTTTTCTTGTCCGTAACAACCTAAATCTCCATATCCCATGTCATCGCACAGAATATAAATGATATTATACGGTTGATTCGTTTGAGCCGATACAACTTGTGTTCCGCCGGCAACCAAAAGGCTACCGCTTAAAAGTAGTGTTCTTGCGTTAGTTTTTTTCATCTATATTTTATTTTAAAGCCTGCCTGTGTGTTTTTGTGCAAATATAGTAAAAGAAGTTATATTTTAAAACAGCCATTACAAAATCAAGCAGATAGAGTTAGATAATTGTTCATATAAAAAAAAAGAAGTATCTTTGAACCTGAAATTAAACGTTAATAATTTGAACGAATGGAATTTAGCGATATATTAATGGGTGGTATGCCTTTAAAAAAGGGTAAGGATGACAGACGAAATAACAATTCAAAGCCCAAAAAGAAAAAAGGAAAATCTTTGTCTGGAGCTGCAAAAATGAAAGCTGAGTACAAAGCTCGCATTGCAAAAAGAAATGCAAAGCAACAAGAGAGATTAAACAAACCTAAAGACTAAGCATAGAAGAGGACCATTTGAGTCCTCTTTTTTTTGTATTTCATCCTGATAATAATAAAGCTCATCAAATATCACTCAACCAATTATATTGCAATTTGTTTTTTATTAGGAGTTCAACAACAGATGAGATTGCGAACTCCCTTAAATTTTCACTTACATCTATTAAATAGTAACAATAAGAGGTGTTTAGTTTATGACAATAGAGTTTATGAGAGCTTTTTTATTTACTACTAATTAGGTTTAAAAGAGAAAGCCGGTATCCCTGGATACCGGCTTTCTCTTTTACATATATATTTAAACCAACAAATCGTGGATTAGTTCCATCGGCTCAAGTTTCTCGTCTTTACAACATAAAACGCGAGCCGGATACTCTTTTAGAAACTTCAGATTATGAGTTGCCATAATAACTGCCGTTCCTGTTTCTGATATACCTTTCAAGAGCTTTACAATCTGATCAGCTGTTTGCGGATCTAAGTTACCTGTAGGCTCATCAGCAAGAATAATTTCCGGATTATTTAATAATGCACGGGCAATTACTATACGCTGTTGTTCTCCTCCCGACAATTCATGAGGCATTTTATAACCTTTTCTCTCCATCCCGACTTGAACCAGAACTTCATGAATACGAGTATCTATTTCTACTTTCTTTTTCCAGCCTGTTGCTTTTAAAACGAAAGCCAGATTCTCATTTACACTCCGATCCGTCAAAAGCTGAAAATCCTGAAATACGATACCCAACTTACGTCTTAGGAAAGGGATCTGTTTATTTTTTATATGTTTGACATCATATCCAAGCACTCGTCCAACACCTGAACCGATAGGAATATCAGCATACATAGATTTCAATAAGCTACTTTTGCCGGAACCTACTTTACCGATTATATAAAGAAACTCGCCTTTACGCAATTCCATCTCGACATTTTTCAACACAAGATTTTCTTGTCTGTAAATATCTACTGACTGATAATGAATAAGTACCTCCATTCGCTTTACTCTAAATATTTTTTATTCTATATCTGCAAAAATAAGAAACTGTTTCGAAATTAATACGGATTTAAGGATCATTTTCTGAATTCGCGGGTCAGTCTCAATGAATCAACCCATAATTGCATATTCGGAAAATCAAAATAGACTGCAATACCATCTGTTTTTATAGAATCCTCAGGCAACAAATAGTCCAACCAAATATCCTCCTCATCAACTCTTCCCCAATAACCGATTGTATCACGAACTTGCTTGGTCTGAAAGTTATTTTCATTCCACGTAAACCGGTAATCCGGCAATAAGTTAATTGTAATCTTCCGATCCGGCTTTTTTATATCAGGAAAATAAACAACGTACGTATCACTCATAACGGCATTCGGATTACAGCTTTCTGATTGATTAAATCCTAAGAACTTCCGAATGATCAATTGAGGCTTATTATTTTTTGGATAAGAGACAAAACCACGAAAAGCACCAAACAATTCTCCCGGCTCATTACCATTAATATCCTGATATTTTGTATAAATTTCTTTCAATAGCTCATTATCATTAAATTTAAATCGTTCACCCGTTGCACAATCTTCGAAATAGGCCGAATCATCTGTAAAAACAAAATAACCGCAATAATAAAAATCATGCGTTTCCTCCTTCTCCACCTCTTCTGTAAAAGCCGGAATCTCAGGGACTGGTTTAGGTTTCGATGAACAAGAGCAAGTAAGTCCTCCTAATATTACTGACACACTTAAGTGCAGAATGCTTTTCATATTCATAACTCTCTATTAGTTTAAAGAAAATATTTCTTATTTTGAATTTGATTTTATAACAAACAGAGAGGAAAAAGTATCAAAAAAGAGTAGTTAAATTAAGCTACTAATTTAAATTGTGTTTCAGTGTCCGAGTCTGCCTGAGTGGTTTATAAAGTTTTACTATATTTGCAATCTTATTTGACTAACTACAAACATGGATTTTAAATTACAATACACAGACGAAAACTCAAACGCACGCGCGGGTGAGATTACAACCGACCACGGTCAAATCCTGACTCCTATCTTTATGCCGGTAGGAACTGTCGGATCCGTTAAGGCTGTACATATGCAGGAACTTAAAGAGGATATTAAAGCTCAGATCATTTTGGGTAATACCTATCACTTATATCTGCGTCCGGGATTAGAGATTCTTGAAAAAGCCGGCGGTTTACATAAATTCGGCGGATGGGATAAACCGATTCTTACTGACAGCGGTGGATTTCAGGTTTTTTCTTTATCGGCTATCCGTAAACTAAAAGAAGAAGGTGCCGAATTCCGTTCTCATATTGATGGCTCTAAGCATTTCTTTACTCCGGAAAACGTAGTGGATATTCAACGTACGATCGGAGCGGATATTATGATGGCTTTTGACGAATGTCCTCCGGGAACCTCAGATTACAACTACTCTAAAAAATCACTTGGACTTACTCAACGCTGGTTAGAAAGAGGTTTGAAGAGATTCAACGAAACTGAAGATAAATACGGATATCGCCAAACATTCTTCCCGATCGTTCAGGGATGTACTTATAAAGACCTTCGTCAGGAAGCTGCTAAACATATCGCAGATCTTGGCTGTGACGGTAATGCTATCGGTGGATTAGCCGTTGGTGAACCGGCTGAGGTTATGTACGAAATGATTGAGGTCGTTAATGATATTCTTCCTACTGAGAAACCTCGCTATCTGATGGGTGTGGGTACTCCTGCCAATATCCTTGAAGGGATTGAGCGCGGTGTTGATATGTTCGACTGCGTAATGCCTACCCGTAACGGTCGTAACGGAATGTTATTTACGAAAAACGGTATCATGAATATGCGTAATAAAAAATGGGCAAACGACTTCTCTCCTATTGAAGAGGACGGAGCTTCATACGTAGACCGTTTTTACACAAAAGCTTATTTACGTCACTTATTCGTAAGTGATGAGTTATTAGCTTTACAGATCGCATCTATTCACAACCTTGCTTTTTATGTATGGTTGACTCAGGAAGCGCGTAAGCATATCATTGCCGGTGATTTCGCATCCTGGAAAAAAGAGATGATGATTCGTGTAACAACCCGACTGTAAAACCCCATGAAGAAACTTGATCTATATATCATTAAAAAATTTCTGGGGACTTATATATTCTCCATTATCCTGATTATTGCTATTGCCGTAGTCTTTGACATTAATGAAAACCTGGATAAATTCTTAAGCAAGAATGCTCCGATGGAAGCCATCTTCCTGGACTATTATGCCAATTTTATCCCGTTCTTCATTAATATGTTCAGTCCGCTGTTTACGTTTATATCCGTAATTTTCTTTACGTCTAAACTGGCAGACAACTCTGAGATTATTGCAATACTTTCGAGTGGCGTAAGCTTCAAACGGTTAATGCGTCCGTATATGATTTCGGCTTTGATTATTGCCATTGCCAATTTCTATCTGAGCAGCTATGTTATTCCGGTTGGAAACAAAGGAATGATTGAGTTTCAGAACACGTATGTCAAAAACAAAAAGAAAGAATACGCTACCAATATTCAAATGCAGGTCGATTCGGGCGTTATCGCTTATATAGAGAGATATGACAACCCGGTTAAAACAGGTTATCGTTTTTCTTTAGAGAAGTTTGACGGGAAACAATTAAAATCCCGTATGACTGCACAGATAGCCCGCTATGACACGGCCTACAAATGGACTTTGAGTGATTATCTGATCCGCGATTTCAATGGAATGAAAGAGGAGATCACCAAAGGAAGCACACTGGATACGATCATAGAGATCGAACCACAAGACTTCCTGATTTCCTATGGCGATGAGAAGCAAATGACGACTCCGGTTCTCAGAGCTTACATCGACAAACAAAAAAAACGCGGTATGGGAAATATTCAGGATTTTGAGATTGAATATGAACGTCGGTTTGCCATGACAATGGCTTCATTCATTCTGACTATTATCGGGGCTTCGGTTTCGGCTCGTAAGATTAAAGGAGGAATGGGATTAAATATCGGTATCGGTCTGGGATTAAGTTTTGGCTATATTCTGTTTATGACTGTCACATCCAGTTTTGCGGTCAGCGGACAAACCTCTCCGCGTGTAGCTGTATGGATTCCGAATATTGTTTTTTCATTTATTGCCCTTTATTTGTATCGGAAAGCTCCGAATTAATAAGATAAAAAAACGAGAACTCTTTAACGGGAGTTCTCGTTTTTTTTATCGTTAATTTCTCAAATAAATCATTACAGCTATACCATCTTCCGGATCAGACATTTGTTCATAAACTTCTTTGAGCTTTCCATGAATTTTACCCTCTTCATATTTTTTCGCAAGCATATCTCCAGCCAGAAACTTCATACCATAACCCGCATATTTTCCGGATGGATCTTGCTTATAATTAATTAGTCGGGGATTTAAACTTACATCCCAGTTATCCTCAAAAGTCATATCGGGCAAAGTTACATTCAGTTCGGTAAATTCTTTCTTCTTTTTGTCATACCGGAAAGTTGTTTCCTTGAATCCGACATTCTTCTCCACATCATACGCTTTATCCTGCATCACAAAATAAGTATATTTATCAGTCTCCATCAGACCATGAATTACTTTTGGCACTTCCTGTTCCGACACTTTAGGCTGACGGACAAACACCGGAGTCATCTCCTTATTTTTATCCATTAGAAAAATCGTATCCGATGAATATTCGGTTAACTGTATTTGATCTCCCTTCGGAAAGATTGTAAACTTAGGGAGATTTCTTTTTGAAATAAAATTGGCATTTTGCTCTACGACAACAGATAGGTTTATCTCTTTTTCATAAGGTATGCTTATATCTTCAACCTCACCCGTAGATTTATTGATCATATAAATCGCATCCGCACTTGAGGATTCATGAGAACAAACGATATAGTCATCTCCAAAATTCGCAAAAGCTGTCGTAAATTTTTTATCTTTCACATCGTAGATCTTTTTCAGATTACCCAGCCTATCATAGACATAAATCTTCTTATCGTAGGTTGATACAAACAAATCATCCGTTTCGCCATCATAGCTGGCTGTAATCAGAGAACTGTACTCATCCGGCCCCGGACCTTTCTTATTGACAATATGTGAAGGATTACCTTTCTTATCAAAGAAAACAATATCATTATTTCGATAATTATAGGTCACAATATAATCTTTAGAGTGACTTATTGCCCAATGATAAAAGAAACTATCCTGCGATTGGAGCGGTATATATTCAATATCCGCGATATCACTCATCAGAATATCTTTCTTATCATACTTCTCATCCATATTAAAGACCAACAAATCCGATCCGTTAGTATC
>JBOFKE010000393.1:0-5802 GCA_051657185.1 Bacteroidales bacterium
AAGATGACAGATGCTTTCGATAAAATGTACAATGGCAAACCATTTATTATAGTTTCTGATATTGAGAAGGCACACGAAAAGATAGAAGAGTTTTTCTGTCAAAATAAATTGGATAATAAACTTATTACGGACAGTACAGATGATGAATCAGGTAATATTCTCATTTTTATGAATCCGGATGAAGGTTTGGAGATTTATCCAACGCATTTGATTTTTGGGAAAGCAGTTGTAAAAGGAGCTGGTGAAAGTTTGCCATATCCCTATTTTACAGAGATGCTTACAGATAATGTATTCTCTAGTAAATTCATCGTTCAGCTACTAAAACAAGGATGGATTCGTTGGTCTAATCCTGCTGATGAGAATATATTGAAATTCAATATAGATTTCTTACTTGATTATTATAAATGTGAGCCAAGCCTAATTTAAACTATGCGCCGCAATAGACTCAAATACATGCAATTTGATGTACTTTTGAATTTTAGGCTTGTAAACTTTTTTATAGAAACTCATGTATTTGTTTGCTTGAATTAGAAAAAGGCTTATTTTTGCACATATACATGTTAATGTTAATCAATGCGACAAATGAAGAAGATAGTTATAGGGGCATTATCAATCTGTATGCTTGCATCGTGTTCCGATAGTAATAAATTTAAAGTTGAAGGTAAAATGGAAGGTGCTCAAGGTAAGACAATTATTCTTGAGAAAGTAGGTATGAATGGAGTCTCGTTTATTGATTCTGTAAAATTAGATAATAAAGGATCCTTCAAATTTGCAGATAAAAAACCAGACTTTAAACCAGAGTTTTATCGACTTAAAGTAGAAAATCAAATAATAAATTTCTCCGTAGACTCAACTGAAACGATTCAGATAAATGCAGATTATGCAAAGCTGCCAATTGGATACACTGTTAAAGGTTCAGTAAACAGTGAGAAAATTAAGGATTTAAATGTTTCTGCCGCAAAGCTAAAAACGCGTATTGACTCATTAACAAATATCAAGAGTAAAACAAGTATGTCCGATCAGCTGTTTGCTTTGAAAATGGATACACTTCTGAGAGGGCATAAATCCCTGGCAAGTAAAATTATATTTGAAAATCTGAAGGAAGCTCCTGCATATTATGCATTATTCCAAAAGGTCTATAACTATTTAATATTTGATCCATATTCGAAAGAAGACTTTAAAGTTTATGGCGCTGTGGCGACATCCTGGAACTTCTATAATCCGGAGTCACCGCGTACAAAACATTTATATAACTTTGCAGAAGGTGCATTATCAGTTGTTCGTTCAGCTAACTCAACCAACGGTGAAAATACAAAACAAACAGAAATCGTTGTTGATGATATTAAATCAAATTTTGAAATAGAACTACCAAATAATAAAGGGCGAATCATACCTTTATCTTCTACAAAAGGTAAAGTTGTAATACTAAATTTTACAGCTTATCAAACGCAGGAGTCCCCTGCATTCAATATGATTCTGAGTGATCTTTATAAAGAATATCAAAACAAAGGTTTGGAGATCTATCAACTATCGGTAGATACAGATGAACACTTTTGGAGAGTTGCAGCAAATAATATCCCATGGATTGCTGTGCGTGATGAAAAAAGTATTTATTCTCCATACCTGGCTATGTATAATGTACAACAGCTGCCTACAATCTTTGTACTCAATCGCGATGGAGATATTGTTGAACGGGTACAAAAGGTTTCGGACTTAAGTAGTATTGTCAAGAAGTATATGTAAATATTGGAGAATATCAAAAAAGAAACTATATTTGCATTATAAATAATATTACAGAAGGGTCTCGGCAGTACTTGTCGAGATTCTTTCTTTTTTATACAAATAGGAAAATCTAATTAAAAAATAGGAGGATTGATTATGGCTGTTAATTATATGACAGATGAAGGCTATAAAAAGCTATTAGAAGAATTAAGTTTTTTGGAAACTGTGAAACGACCTGAAATTTCAGCTCAGATAGCAGAAGCAAGAGACAAAGGAGACTTGTCTGAAAATGCAGAATATGATGCTGCAAAAGAAGCTCAGGGTCTTTTAGAAATGAAAATTGCTCAATTAAAAGATATCGTGTCAAAAACTCGTATTCTTGATGAAAGCAATTTGCGTACTGATATTATTCAGATTTTGAATAAAGTGAAAATCCGCAATACTAAAAATAATGCAGTTATGGAATATACGCTTGTGTCTGAAACAGAAGCGAACCTCCGTGAAGGTAAAATTGCAGTAAGCACACCGATCGGACAGGGGCTTTTAGGTAAGAAAAAAGGTGATGTTGTAGAGATAAAAGTACCTTCGGGATTAATGTCTTTTGAAGTACTTGAAATCGGTATCTAAACTTTTGATCAAGAAATCTTACTTTTAAAGACCATGGCAAGTATATTCAGTAAAATTGTAGCAGGTGAAATACCATGCTACAAAGTGTATGAGTCGGATAAATTCTTGGCATTCTTAGATATAGCACCAATGTCAAAAGGGCATACATTATTAATCCCGAAAGAAGAGGTTGACTATATTTTTGATGTGGATGATACGACATTGTCAGAAATGACTCTTATTGCGAAGAAAATAGCAAAAGGAATAGAAAAAGTGATTCCTTGTAAAAGAGTAGGACTGGCAGTGATTGGTTTGGAGGTCCCTCATGCTCATATTCATCTAATACCTATCCAAAAAGAGAGCGATATGTTGTTTAATAAGCCTAAGCTACAACTATCGAAGGAGGAGATGTCAGAGCTATGTCAAAAAATCTCGCAAGCCATAATCAACGAATAATAACATAGTTTTTTGCAATACGAAAACAGGAAAGCGGTTTATTTATATATACTTATATAAATAAACCGCTTAATTTATTACTTATTATTTGCCCTGAATGGATATTCGCTCATCTTTTTTAACAGCTCAGGACGTAACGTATTCTTAACCCATGTGAAATCAGGATATAATGAGAGAATCTCGTTATAATACTTCATAGCTTCCTGAAAATTACCTAAGGCTTCATAATTCTGAGCAATAGCTCGCAATAATGATGGATATTGGTATATGTTTTTATAATCAGGAATATTTTTAAAACGCGTTCTTGCTTCAAGGAAATATTTTAAAGAAACTTCTTTAGATCCTCCAAGCACTGCAGGTGCATAGAACTTAAGACTTCCCATTTGAAAATAACCCCATGGGAGCAAGGGAGCCGTATCAATAGCCTTTTGAGCATACTCAAAAGATTTATGTCCGATAAATGGAGCTTTCATTGGATTCAGAACTATCCCATAACCAATAAATGCAGACATTACGGCATCAAATCTTGCGTTATTCTCTTTTTTTAATATATTGATGATCCGTTTTTGTGCATCCGGAAAATAGATAGCAGCCTCATCATTCTTTTTTTTTCCTAACAGATATCCAATATATTCATATTCATAAAGAATTAATTGTTTGTCTTTTTCTTCTGTTAATTTAGGTATTGCTCTCAAAGAATCAATTTGATGTTTCCAATACGCCCAATTCCCTTTTAAATAAGCTTGCAGCATTTTGGGTTGATTATTCGCAAAGCAAGAGCTAAATATGTATAAGCCTATCATTAAAGTTATAAGTCTGTTCTTCTTCATGATGTATGTCGCATAACTATAAAATTTTCACTATTGATATTAACAATATAATAGCATACTTTGTTAAGGATGAAGCCGGATTTATAGATTAAAATCTTATTTGATATAACTTATTCCCATATCCAATTCCCTGCTTCTTGATTAACATCCTCAAAACCTTATACAATTTCCGGTAAACCGTATCCCGTATATCCTTCAGCCGTTCCCGCCGTTTGTTGACGAGCCAGATGAGGAAAGAGACAACAAATGCATCATCACTTTTGCGTTTTCGTTGCATTCACTCCAGGGTTTAAGGTATGGATTCAAATATTTAATTACGGAGGCGCAGGAGCAGACCTTCTCTATATGACTCCCGAAACAAGTTGTGCCTGCCCACGTTCCACACCTAACCAAATATCAATCATACGGCAGTTTTGCTCCGCACAATGCGATTTTTTGTTGGATTGAAAAATCAAATACAGGCTGATGGTCTACGCTTCCCTGTCGAGTAACTCTTAGTAAAGACGCAATAGTCGTCTGGCTAAGGCGGTAGATCGCGTGTAACACCAATTTCTTTTCAGATATACTTATATTTTCTCTGACTACTGATAATTTACGATAAGGTGGAAATAATATTTTCTCAGGCCTGGTTAATTATTTTGTCAGTATAAATAAATTGTGCGGTGTACATCACACAGAATTGCGAAGTAGGTCGCACAAAAGTGCGGAGTAGGTCGCAATTTAATGCGACCTACAGTTAACAAATAAATACAACTTGTTTGCAACTTAGATAAGCCGCATAAATTATTAGCGTCCAGTATATTATAGATTAGTTACAGTCATAAAAAAGAAAGATTGACTGTAGTTGTATTTTAGACTTAGTTGCGCAAGGGAAAATAGGGTAGAGGAGCTCTCGGTTGATCCAGGGGATATGCTTACTTCTGCTGTATTATTTAGCTACTAAACCTTATGTAGAAATAAAAGATATTTTGCGACTGTATTGAATACAATGAAAACTTTAGGAGACAAGGAGGAATAAATTAAATGGCTGTCTGATTAAATGTTATCTCAATCTTTCTTTTTTATATCTTTGTGGTTATTAAACAATAATCACTATGCCAGAGAATCAAAAAAAATTGATAGATAGCTATGAAGTATTTTTAGAATTACTACCTGAAAACATCTTTAATAGGAAAATTAAGGATTATAATATATCTTTATCCTATAATGATTTTATTATCGTTTTAAAGGATAAAGATTTTATTGAATTTAAAGATTGTGAGTTTTATATTGATTATTCCGAACCACTTATAAAGGAAGAATTTAAATGTAGACTATCATTCAAAGATTGCTATTTTGGTCAAAGATTCGATTTTAATAGTTTGATATTAATTAATAATATATTATTTTACAAATGTGGGTTTTATATATTTTCATTACGTAATCTTTCTATTCAACAAAATAAAATTAGGATAGATATTACATTATGTCATGCAAATAGGATACTCTTATACGCAATAGATAAGATTGAAATTAGCATATATTGTACTTGTGAAAACGAAATAATGCCTAAATATTGCACAAGTAGTATCTTTGAAATACACAATAAAAAAAACAATACAACAGAATATATTAATTACAATTTTGAGAACATAGCTTTCAATTTCTATAATTCAAAGATAATATCGTTCACAAACTGTTGCTTTAACTCTAATTTAACAACAAATAACAGTTCGAATGATAAGCTCAAAGAAATCAGATTCAACTCATGTAAGTTTGAGAATACAGTTGACTTTAGCAATCAAAATTTAGATATTATTACTATATCAGATTCAACGTTCAATGATAAATTACTAATAATTGATGCTAGAATTACATATCTAGAATTAATCAATTGCTCATTTCAGGAGACTGTAAAAATTGTTGATTTAAAAGGTGAAATTAAAGAAGCTAATTTTGAACGTTCAACAATCAAAGGTATGTTTTTCTTCAATGGATTTAAAGAAATTAAAGTTGATGAAAATGAAGAGAATAATAAACAAAATGAAATACAAGTTATAACGAATGGTAAGATTAAATTCAATCATATCTTTGTAGAACCAACAGGATACTTAATTATTAGACAAATTACAAATGGTAATTTCAATTTTGATTATGCAAATATATTAGGGCAAATCGTCATGCAAGAGTTAGATATAGATAGTCTTCA
>JBOFKE010000394.1:0-5120 GCA_051657185.1 Bacteroidales bacterium
AAAAAACAGGAGAAATAATTTGCTATTCCAACACAGATACACTACTTTTGTACCACAAACATCGCGGGATGGAGCAGTGGTAGCTCGTTGGGCTCATAACCCAAAGGTCGTCGGTTCGAGTCCGGCTCCCGCAACTATAAAAAAAGCTATCTGATCTAATCAGATAGCTTTTTTTTATTTATTTATCCTAAAACATCCAGGCTATAGTGCCGCTCAATGCCCTGTTCCGGGTTTTTAATCCGGATATTTCCGAAAGATTAATAAAACCAAGACCATAGTTAACCAACAATCGCAAACTCAGAAACTCTACACCTGCGCCCATATTGAAACCAAAATCGACACGCTTCATTTCTCTGTTAGACCCGGTAAAATCAACATCATGCGTTACGCCGTCCAATTTCTTAGTACCGGATAATGCTATCATCATATAAGGCCCCGCCTGAATAAAAGGTTGTACAATCGGAATACGCAATTTCATCGCCATATTTACGGGGATTTCGAGATTTTTAGTAACAAGCGTTCCTCTCATCTTCTCACCCAAAACCTCACTCTTACCGCTATATCCTCTATTAGCATAAAGCAAACCTGTATTAACAGATGCAAACTTCGAGATTGGCATATCCAAAATTACACCTCCCGTAAAACCTACTTTAGATTTAAGTCCATGATAGGAATAATCGCCCGAACGCAAAGTCATCTCAGAAAAGGTCATACCTCCTACAATACCAAAACGCTGAGCATGCATTGCTGTATTTGCGGCTAAAAGCACACATATAAGCATAAAAAAACGTTTCATAAATTCCTTATTTTGAGTTTAGTTAGTTGCAAAGATAAAGAATTTATAAAACGTTTCTTAATAAACGAGAGAAATATTATTTCGTTTGTACTGCTGCTATAATTTCAGTAATACCGTAGAACAGAATAATAAATCCGAAATACATGAACAAGGTTGCTAACGTCGCAAACGGATTAAATAGCACGATAATACCAGAAACCAGCATAATTACAGGAAAAATATAATAATAACCAGGCACCATAGCCCCGGCACGTTTAATTGCAGAGTAACTCAACAACTGATTAAGACCTGCAAGGATCAGAATAATCCCTAACATATACATAATCACACTCACGAAAAACGCCGGAAAAGCAAGCAACAAAACACCCAATATCAGACCCGGAATATTACCATAAGCCATCGGATATTTTTTAATTGCGGCATACACCATTGGCACACCTGAACCCAGCACAAGCAATATTCCAAGAGCTAACACTAAATAATTAACTACTACACCTGGCCAGGCAACAAACACAAGCCCCAGCACTACTGAAAAAATACCGCGTATAGCCAAAGCTTTGGATAGAGAATTAGTCGAATTCATAATTTGGTTAGTTTAGTTATTAATACTATTATGACTAAAAAACAATAAGGCAAAATGTTATGTTCGCAAAATAAATAATTGTTCTGCTCAAACTGACAGTTTGTCTTATATCCTGTACAAAAGTAATGAAAATCTGGCGCATTTTTAGCTAATAATTATTTTGGCACATAATTAGTAATTCGAATAGACAGAACAAAAACTGATTATTTCGGTTATTATAAAAGTAACGAATAAAAACTTATAATACAACATTGAATCATTATGACTATTAAACCATTAGCAGATAGAGTGCTGGTTAGACCGGCTGCTGCAGAGGAAAAGACTATCGGCGGAATCATCATTCCTGACTCGGCTAAGGAAAAACCTTTGAAAGGTGAAGTTCTGGCTGTTGGCAACGGAACAAAAGACGAGGAAATGGTACTAAAAGCTGGTGATCAAGTTCTTTACGGTAAATATGCCGGAACAGAAATTGAAGTTGAAGGCGAAAAATTACTGATCATGCGTCAATCTGACATTTTAGCAACTCTGTAATTAAAAAGAATTCTTCAGAAGAAAAATTTCAGTTCAAATTTATTATTAACAATTCAAACAATCCGCAAAGTGCGGTTTATTGATTATGGCAAAAGATATTAAATTCAATATTGACGCTCGTGACCTATTGAAAAAAGGTGTAGATGAGCTAGCAAACGCAGTTAAAGTAACTCTTGGTCCTAAAGGACGTAACGTTATTATTGAGAAAAAATTTGGTGCTCCACACATTACTAAAGATGGTGTTTCTGTAGCAAGAGAGGTTGAATTGAGCGATCCATATCAAAACATGGGTGCACAATTGGTTAAAGAAGTTGCTTCAAAAACTGGTGATGATGCAGGTGATGGTACAACAACTGCTACAGTATTGGCTCAATCTATTATCGGTGTTGGATTGAAAAACGTAACTGCAGGTGCTAATCCGATGGATTTGAAACGCGGTATCGACAAAGCGGTTGCTAAAGTTGTTGAATCAATCAAGGAACAAGCGGTTGCTGTTGATGACGATTTTTCAAAGATCGAAAGTGTTGCACGTATTTCAGCTAACAATGATGCCGAAATCGGTTCATTAATCGCTGAAGCAATGCGCAAAGTTTCTAAAGATGGTGTGATTACTGTCGAGGAAGCGAAAGGTACTGTTACAGAAGTAAAAACGGTAGAAGGTATGCAATTTGATCGTGGATACTTATCTCCATATTTCGTAACAAATACAGAAAAAATGGAAGTGGATATGGAAAATCCTTTCATTTTGATCTATGACAAGAAAATTTCTGTTTTAAAAGATATTCTTCCACTTCTTGAAGCGTCTGTTCAATCAGGTCGTCCTTTATTGATCATTGCTGAAGATGTGGATAGCGAAGCATTGGCAACTTTAGTTGTTAACCGTCTTCGCGGATCATTAAAAATCTGTGCGGTTAAAGCTCCTGGTTTTGGTGATCGCAGAAAAGAAATGCTTGAAGATATCGCTGTATTAACAGGTGGTGTCGTTATTTCTGAAGAAAAAGGTTTAAAATTAGACAATGCTACAGTAGAAATGCTTGGTACTGCTGAAAAAATCACAGTTAACAAAGAAAATACTGTTATCGTGAATGGTGCCGGCAGCAAAGAAAGTATTGCTACGCGCGTTGCTCAAATCAAATCGCAAATCGAAACTACTACTTCTGATTACGATCGCGAAAAACTTCAGGAACGTTTGGCTAAATTAGCTGGCGGTGTTGCCGTACTATATGTAGGTGCTGCTTCGGAAGTTGAAATGAAAGAGAAGAAAGACCGCGTAGATGACGCTTTGAGCGCAACACGTGCGGCTATTGAAGAAGGAACTGTACCTGGTGGAGGAACTGCCTATATCCGCGCTATCGCTTCTCTGGAAAACCTTACAGGTGATAACGAAGATGAAACTACAGGTATCGAGATCATCAAACGTGCAATCGAGGAACCTCTTCGTCAGATTGCTGCAAATGCAGGTGTAGAAGGTGCTGTTATCGTTCAGAAAGTAAGCGAAGGAAAAGGCTCATTTGGATACAATGCTCGCACAGGTGTATATGAAGACTTAGTAGCGAACGGCGTAATTGACCCTGCTAAAGTAACTCGTGTAGCTTTGGAAAATGCTGCGTCTATCGCAGGTATGTTCCTGACTACAGAGTGCGTTATCGTTGAGAAAAAAGAGGAAAACATACCAGCTGCTCCAATGGCTCCGGGCATGGGAGGAATGGGCGGTATGATGTAATCGTCTCATAAGATATAAAATATATATATTCTTAAATAGGTATTGGCTTAGAGAGCTATGCGTGATGCATAGCTCTCTTTTTTTATATTTAAGCACACATCTGAGTATGCTAATATAAAATAATTATAAATAATCACAGATAGAAAATCGACTTTCATGAAAATCCTTATATTTGTTAGCCTTATGTGAACCTTTATTTCAAATCTTTCATTTATGCGTTTAATAAAAGCAGCCTTTAAGACTATTCTCCCTGCTACAGTGGGAGTTTTTTTACTTGCGTCATGCAATCACAGTACACAAAATCCGGAACAGGATACTTATTTAGCTGAAGAGCCGGAAATCAGTCAGAATCTAATGTATGGCCTAAACATTGATTCGTTAACTTTTGAAACTCATACAATCCGAAACGGTGAAAATCTTTCGTTGATATTAAATAAGTTCGACCTGGGGAACGGAATCGCAGAGCACATAAATACAAGATACAAAGATGTTCTGGATGCTACCAAATTGCGTATTGGTTATCATTACGATGCCTTCTTCAGCAATAACCCTGAAAGTCAGGAACTGAAATATCTCGTATTCCAAAAATCACAGATTGATTTTGCCGTTATTGATTTTACGAAAGACTCTATACAGGTTTATCCCTACACAAAAGAAATAACACTCAAACGTAAATTTGCATCAGGAACCATCGAATCTTCTCTTTGGAGTGCAATTGCCAAATCAGGCGGTGATCCGATTCTGGCTATGAAGCTACATGATGTATATGCATGGCAAATTGATTTTTTCGACACAAAAAAAGGAGACTCATTTGCTGTTGTTTACAATGAGGCTTATATTGATGATACAACAGCACTCTATATTGAATCAATTGAATCAGCTCAATTTGATCATAACGGCAAATCGTTTAAAGCAATTCCTTTTGTACAAGATGATGCTACAGAGTATTTTGACGAACAGGGCAATAGCTTGAGGAAGGCTTTCCTTAAAGCCCCATTAGATTTCTTCCGAATTACATCTAAGTTTACAAATGCAAGATTTCACCCTGTACTGAAACGCTACCGGGCACACCATGGTGTGGATTATGCTGCGCCAACAGGTACTCCGGTGAAAGCTATCGGAAGCGGGAAGATCATTGCTAAAGGCTATCAACGTGGTGGTGGCGGAAATTACATAAAAGTAAAACATAACGGATCGTATGAGACAAGCTATATGCATTTGTCGAAATTTGCGAAAAACATTCAAATCGGAAGTAATGTACAACAGGGACAAGTTATCGGATACGTAGGTTCAACCGGTCTATCAACAGGGCCTCACCTTGATTTCCGGGTTTACAAAAACGGAACGCCTGTTAACCCCTTAAAAATGGAGGCTCCTTCTGCCCTACCAATTAAACAAGAATATAAAAATGCCTTTTTCGCTCATCGCGATGCGCTAATGCACGAGTTGGACAGCTGCATACAGGTTATACCTGTCGAGAGTCAGCC
>JBOFKE010000395.1:0-1888 GCA_051657185.1 Bacteroidales bacterium
CATATAAGCCTAATGGCAATACATTGGTTTGATCCAGATATTTCATTATAGAGATACTCGTATGAGAATCCCCCATCGATGCGATTAATTGCTGTAGTTTTAAAATTACGGAAATATTCATATCCGATTCGTCATTTAATCCAGCTTTGATGCGTTCAATCCCATTTCGGAAATAAACCGAATCCATATTGAAATACAAGTTTTTGTGTCTTTGAGGAAGATGAATAGCTACACTATCCAATGTCTGCACCCAATCGCTTTTCGATATAGATTGAGCACTCAGATTTTGTAAGAACAAAGAGCTGAAAAAAGGAATTAGTAAACTACAGATAAATCGCTTCATATTTTAAAAGCTTTAAGGTTGATACAATAAGGCGCAAACATAATCTATTTTTATTAAGATTATATATTTTACGCATCAAATAAAAAACGGAGAATCGAACCACAAATTCAACTCTCCGCTTAGTTTATACTTTATTTTTGCACTCCGTCTCTGACACAACGAATACCACCTTTTTCATTTGCACTATTGATCATAAACAAAATCTCAGCTGATTTTTTTACGGCAAAACCAGGACGACCTTTTGTATTTGACGGATTAGGATCTTGTGAAAAAGCAGTTCTGGACATATGATTAAAATCTTTCCATCCTTCCAAAATTCCAGCCCACCATCTTGTACTCCATCCTCCATCACTTCCTAATCTTGACAACATATAAGATAACTCTCGCTGGTTAGGTACCCTCCACCCTTTCGGGCAAGGAGAATTTCCCTGATTAACTTTCGAATTTACATCATACCAATTCAAACCTTCTCCATGTGTTCCGCGAAATACATCAAAAGACCAATACGGCAAATTTTCAGCAGAACGCTCATTGTGCTCGATCTGCTCAATTTCTTGCCGATGCCCCCGAATGGATTTATAGTTCAACTTATCTAAAGAGATACGTGTAAAAGAAATATCATTTTCTTGTACTCGTTCGGTTTTCACAAAATCTTCAGGTATTGCCAGATCATCCGCTTTAATCCCTAAATTACGGACACAACGATACACTAATTTCTCTTTCCCTTGCTCTGGTACTTCTTTCAGAATACCTATGGAAGATCCTTCCGCAGACCATAAAACCATTGGCTGAATTCCATTCAGTGTACTACTCACAAACCATAGCTCTTTCCATTTATTCCCATAATCAATCGCATCCTCCTTTTTATATAAGGAAGCCTCCTGATTGAAAGAACGCTCACCCAACCAGAGATCGGTTAATTGATTGATACTTGCCATATACCAACGGACTTCGCTTTTATCAATTTCCCCATCTCCATTTAAGTCTCGATTCCGTTGCATACAGGCATAGCGGGCATACTTATAATTTCGTTTCATCGAATTAGACGAAGGATCAACGTAGGTATTCCATGCAGAATTACCATTAATATTCCATAGATTAATCGTATTGGTCCGCCCATCATTAGCTGATGTGCTTATATCCTTGATTTCATCTTTTTCATCTACCTTATACTTTTGCTTATCCTGAAACATCTCTGTTCCCCAGGCTGTCTTCAATAATGCATCATTTAACTCAGGGTTATACATGGTCTGAATAGAAGCCTGACGAAAGGAGTAATAAGTATGAGTAAGAGAACTTTGCCCGTCAGGGCTATATTTCACTCCATAAATAATATTCATTACCCGATCTTCTCTATTCACAAACCTCTTCCACAAAAGAAGGTTCTCTTGTGGATTATCCGAGTTCGGATCTTTCTCATAATAATTTTCATGTACAAAGACAGTAAAGCGGACTTTATCATTTACATCATAAAGTTTTGAATTAGATTCAGAATCTTTCAATACAGATATGAGCTGTTTTATATCTAACAATTTATCTGTATTT
>JBOFKE010000396.1:0-5344 GCA_051657185.1 Bacteroidales bacterium
CCTATAGTTTTTCTTGTTGTCGCATTAAGTTTAAATGTTTACTATTTAGGTAGTGATGCTTTAGGGGGTGCAAGTCAAATATTATTAATTGTTTCAGCGGTATTGTGTTTTGGTGTTGCACGTATAGAGTCAGGAGTAACCTGGGATCAGACTGAAAAAACAATCGTTAAGCATATCGGTGATTCGACACCGGCAATTCTTATTTTGTTTATGATTGGGGCTTTGTCCGGAGCGTGGATGATTAGTGGAGTTGTCCCTACAATGATATATTATGGTTTACAAATTATAGATCCATCAACGTTTTTATTAACAGCATGTATAATATCATCAATTGTTTCAGTTGCTGCCGGTAGTTCCTGGGCTACTGTAGCTACGATCGGTGTAGCAATGATGGGCGTTGGTAAGGCGTTGGGGTATAGTGATGGCTGGATTGCCGGAGCTATTATTTCAGGAGCTTATTTTGGCGATAAGGTATCGCCACTGTCTGAAACGACTAATCTGGCAGCGAATATTACTGGAACGCCATTGTTTAAACATATTCGTTATATGATGTTTACGACCGTGCCTAATTATATTATTACATTAATAATCTTTTTTGTTGCCGGTTTGACAATGAAAGCTGAAGGAACTGCTCAAATGACAGCGTTCACAGATGCGTTGAGATCCTCTTATATGATTTCGCCATGGTTGCTTTTGATACCGGTAGGTACTTTTGTTTTGATTTCTCGTCGTATGCCGACACTGATTATATTAATGATATCATCGCTTACTGCAGCGGTTATAGCCATCGTTTTTCAAACAAATATAACAGAGAGTGTCTCAGGGATTACAGATAATAGTTTTACTGCCGGTGTAATGGCAGCTTTCCAGTCTCTTTATGGATCCATTCAGGTTGAAACAGGTTATCCGGCCCTTAATGAGTTAGTTGCTACGAAAGGAATGGGCGGGATGATGAATACCGTTTGGCTGATTTTGGCTGCGATGACTTTCGGCGGAGCGATGGAGGCTGGCGGAATGTTACAAACGATATCCAATTATATGGTTAAGCTGATGCGAAATACATTTTCGACTGTGGGTTGTACGACATTCTCATGTTTATTTTTGAATGTTACAACCGCCGATCAGTATATTTCGATTTTACTTCCGGGAAAAATGTTTGCTTCAATATATAAAGGTAAAGGTTATGATACAGCTTTGTTGAGTCGAACACTAGAGGATAGCGCGACCGTTACGGGTGTGCTGATACCGTGGAATGCTTGTGGTTTAACTCAGGCAACCGTATTGAATGTTGCAACATTGACATATCTTCCGTATTGTTTTTTTAATATATTAAGTCCGATAACGACGCTGCTTATTGCGGCAGTAGGTTACAAGATTAAAAAGAATGATATTATAGATGAAGAGTATGGTGTCACTTGTGCAGGTGAATCACCGATCCCTGTTTTAAATGAGGAATTAAAGAGCCTGTAATAGGTGTTTTTCAATAAAAAACTCTACCTTTGCACCACTTTTTTTTAGAGAGAATAAGAAATGGACGACGATAGTTGTATAAAGTATTAATTCGGGCAGGGGATATCAGAATTTAATTTTTCCTCTGTCGCATTAAAGTATGGAGGCAAAAGTAGATGGTAAAATTTCTTACCTGCCAGGGTGGATTCTTTGAAAGGGAATCTTGGATGCCGGATTGTTGGATCAATGTATTGTGTCCTTCAGAGTCTGATATACGATATTTAGAAGAGGAGTTTAATGTCCCGAAATCATTCTTGAATGATATTGAAGATAACGAGGAACGTCCGCGCATGGAGCATGAAGATGGATGGCGTTTAGTTATCCTGCGTGTTCCTTTTAAAACGGAAGATAATGACAACCCTTTTATCACAGTACCTTTGGGTATTATTACTAAAGGTGATTTGTTTATTACGGTTTGCCATTATGATGTGGAGATGCTTCATGACTTTATATTGTTCTCGCGTCGGAAAATGTATATAGAAAAAAAGCGTGATGATCTTTTGTTACATATAATGCTGACTTCTTCGGTTTGGTTTATGAAGTATTTGAAGCAAGTCAATGTTCAGATTAAACAAGGAGAGGATGAGCTTGAGAGATCTGTACGGAATGAAGAGTTGCATAGATTAATGAAACTGGAGAGAACGCTCGTTTATTTTATTACTTCGATCAGAGGGAATGAGATATTATTGATTAAGCTTAAAAGTATGTTTAAGCAAAGCGAGATCCATTACGATAAAGATTTACTGGAAGATGTAGAAATAGAGCTGCAACAAGCGCATAGCTCTGCTAATATATACAGTCATATCCTGTCGAGCATGATGGATACTTTTGCTTCTATTATTTCGAATAATCTTAATATAATAATGAAGCGTCTGACATCGATCTCAATTATATTGATGATACCGACATTGATAGCAAGCTTTTATGGAATGAATGTTCCTAACTTTATAGAAGAATGGCCTTTTGGGTTTGGCAGTATTATTATTGTTTCAATATTATTGTCAGTTATGGCTTTGGTATTCTTTAAGAAAAGAAAGTGGTTATAGAGTAATCTATAACCACTTTTGTTGTTTTATTACCTTTGTAAGTATGTATGATTTATCAAAATCTTTATCTTTGCGCAAGTATGAAAAAGATTCTAATAACAACATTAAGTATAATATGCTGGGTGAGTGTCTATGCACAATCATCCGGGGCATCGGGCAATAATGGCTCAGAGCCGGGTAATGAACAAATGCCTGAGGTACCGATGAGAATATCTGCATGGAAAATAAATCCATTATTGGGCGAGATTTCCCGTTCGGCAATGGATACATTATCGCGCAATTTCCAAAATCAAACGGTGATGGATGGAGAGCCTTACAGTCGGATGTATACAGGTCCTATGGGTTCCCCTTATATGAGCCGTTATATTTTTGATCAGCCCATCGCTCCCTCATTTTTATTTTTACAGCCATTTGAGGGATATACCTACAATGTGCAAAACACTAAATTCTACGATACAACTGTTCCATTCTCTAATTTGACATACTTCGGTTCGGGAAACAGACAGAATGGAGAAGATCGGTTTAAAGCATTCTTTACTATAAATCGTGGAAAAAAACTAAACTTCGGCGGAGACTTTGATATGATTTACGCCAGAGGGATTTATAACAATCAAACAGCTAAGCAAACACATTACCGCTTATTCGGATCATATGTAACGGATCATTACTCGTTGCATGCTGCGGTTATGGGTAATGCGATGTCCAATAAAGAAAATGGAGGAATAGTTGATGATCGTTATATTACAGATCCGACAGCAATTGATGCAAAAAAGAAAAGTTTCAAACCCAGAGATATTCCTACGAATCTGAATGATAATTTTAACAGAGTCATCAGTGATAATTATTTCTTTACGCAACGATACAATTTAGGATTTGAGCGTAATGTTGTAGTAGATTCTGTCGAATTAAAAGACTCTGTAGAGTTTGTTCCTGTTACAAGCTTTATTCATACGTTTGATTTTCAGAAGAACTTTAAGCGGTATGTAATGGATTCGCCGCCTGCGGATTCTACATTCTTTGAAAATTATTATTTCGATAAGAATAAATTCAGAGATCATACGCGTAACTGGAAATTAAGTAATACGTTAGGCATTTCTTTACGCGAAGGGTTTAATCGCTTTATGAAGTTCGGTCTTACCGGTTATGCACAGTTTGTATCAGAGCGCTATGAATTGATGAATCCGCTTCATTTTATGGGAATGGCAACTGCACCTGAAATGAACAAATATACAGAAAATACTCTTTACGTGGGCGGACAGCTATTGAAAACCCAAGGTAGTGCTTTTACGTTTGATATTAATGGACGTTTTGGGGTTGTCGGACATAATGCAGGCGATATAGACGTTCAGGGTAATATTAATTCGATGTTTAAGCTATTCAAAAAAGATTTCTATGTAAACGCGCAAGGAATGTTTTTGAATAAAGCACCTAATTTCTATTATGATCGCTGGATATCAAATAACTTTATATGGGAAAATAACTTTAATTTCGAACAACGTTTCCGTGCATTAGGCGAAATAGGGGTGAAACAATGGGATTTTTCTCTGAAAGCAGGTTTCGAGAATATTACAAATCATATATATTTCAACGAAAAGTCATTACCGGTTCAGGACGATGGAAGTGTACAGGTGTTTACGGCATCATTAATGAAGAATTTTGCTTTCGGACCTTTCCATCTTGATAATGATATTACATATCAGAAAAGCTCAAACCAAAAGGTTCTTCCTTTACCTGATCTGATGTTGTATCACAACCTTTATTTTAATACGGCTATTGCACGTGTTTTGAAAATTCAAATTGGGGTTGATTTACGTTATTGGAGTAAGTATTACGGACAAACCTATCAACCGGCAACAAATATGTTTGTTAATCAACAGAATATCGAAATCGGAAATTATCCGTTGATGAATGTGTATGTGAATTTCAATTTGAAAAAAGCACGATTCTTTGTAATGATGTATAATGTGAATCAAGGTTTGTTTGGTGGAGATGAGTATTTCTCAATGCCAGGTTATCCGATTGCTCCACGTTCGTTTAAATTTGGTCTTTCATGGAACTTCTTAAATTAATTAAGTAATATATTATGAAGAAGCAACTCTATCTATATGTGATATTATTGGCAATAATAGTGATTGCCATGGTGAAAGTCAAAGAATATATGACAGAGCATAAAGAAGATGCGATTCGGGATTTACCTCAAATAAAAGAGCAAGGCGTATTAAGATTGGCAGCAGATTATAATTCAGTTGAATTACACGCATCAGCAGATTCGATGGCTGGCTTTCAATACGAACTAGCCAAAGAATTTTCAAACTTCGTTGGGGTAGAAGTTGAAATTTATCCGATCGGGGATATACAAGAATCTCTGAAAGGATTAGAAAACAATGAATTTGATATTGTAGCACGGTTGATTCCCGTTACAACTTCTTTGAAAAATGATTATGCGGTCAGCACACCTTTTATAACCTCAAAACATGTTTTGGTGCAACGAAAAGTAGAAGATGCTGACAATGATAGCTCCTTTATCCGCAATCAACTGAAGCTGGCAGGGAAAGATTTATATATTCCGGCTAACTCTTCTGTTGCAACACGAATCAGTAATCTTATGAAAGAGATTGGTGATACGATTTATGTAAAGCAACATGAGATATATCAAGATGAACAACTTATTCAAATGGTGGCAAGAGGTCTGATTGATTATGCTGTGGTTGATGAGCATATTGCAAAAAAGATGATTGCAAACTATCCTGATCTGGATATAGAAACGGATATAAGTTTTTCACAATTGA
>JBOFKE010000397.1:0-2396 GCA_051657185.1 Bacteroidales bacterium
TCTCAAATATTACAATCAATTGTACGGCACTAAGGTTTCATGCAATAAGGCTTCAGAGGATGATAAATCTATAACAAAGAAAGATTATCAACTTCTGCTTTATAAGATGTACAAACAAGAGCAATTGCTTAATAAAATCGACAAGCAAAGTAGCTTTGGTTTAGGTGTTCTTCAGAATATTACAGGAGATGCTATATTTGAAGTTGTTTTACGTGGTGCTTCGCTTTTATTCAAACGCTAAAATTACTATGTATTATGGCTAAAAAACGAATTAAAACATCGGAAGCGTGCGAATGTATAGAATGTAGAATAAATAGCCTTATTGATTACTTGTATGATGATCTAAAAAGCTATGAATTTGAAAGTTTAAAGTACGCTATTATAGAAAAAATTAATATTCTTGCAAATGTTGATCGTGATCGTAAAAAATTATTGTGTGATTGTTGATATGTAGCACCTATATGATTAATTTCGTATAGGTGTTATTTATTTGATAAAAAGTTAGTAAATAATTTGGTGGTTTAAATATTGTGTGTATCTTTGTGGCATAAATATATAAATAAATAGTTATGGTAAAATTTTCAAGTATTATAGATAAAGGAGCGTTTATAAAATGTTACAGCTTCACAGAGTGGGAAGAACTTGCTAGATCATCAAACGCATTAGGACTTTCAATCCACATTGCAGAGTGTTACAAAAATGAATATAGTATTACATATGTTAGTCGAAGGATTATTTCTCAACCAACAAAACATCATATTAATGAATGTGTTAGATCGCATATTGAAGTAGGAGAAATATTAGATGTTGTAGATTTCGTAGAGATAGATTTTACTGAAACAAGTACTAAATCTAATATTGATTGGGAGCAGCGCAGATATGAGATTGCTAAAGATATGTTAGGGGTATTAGCGGCTCGTGACGGCATGGCTTCAGAATATGAATTGAATATTGAGAGAGCTGTAACATATGCAGACGAATTAATCAAACAATTAAAAGAGGAATAATATGGCTACATATGCAGATGTTCAACGAGGAGTTTATTCAATATTTATATTTCTCAAAAATGTTATTAAATAGTATGTATTAAATAAATAAACAAAGTTATGAAAGAATTTAGACAAACAATTCCATCAGGTATGGAAGCAAGAGTAGAGAACGGAGAAGTGATTTATACACCGATTGAGAAGTGTCCGTTTGAAGTCGGTGACGTAATCTTTTTAGATCCTTATATCCTTGTTTTCTACGGAGTGAGTGACTCAGGTAACATCATACTCAGACATTCACTGAACTGCAAAGACGGAGTGTTTAATTACAGTGAAGATTACATATTTGGTGAACACTTCAGTAATTATACTAAAGCAGCCCCACAACAAGAAAACAATTTTATATGTTTCTGTTTAGAGAATAATGTATGGTTTGATAGCGAAAACAAGAAGTGGATTGACCTTGTGGAAGGAATGATTTATAAGATTTTAGCTAAAAGTGATGAATCATCTATCTTTATATTTAAGGAATTTACAGATGGTGGTATTTTTGATTACGCAGCATTGATAGTAGGCGAAAGCCAAATATTAATAAAAAATTCACCTACTTGTTTTTTTAACAATGTATTAAACATCTCCGAAGCAACCAAAGAAGAAAAACAACAGTTATTCGGTGCTCTTAAAGAAAAAGGAAAGCAATGGAACGCAGATAAGAGATGCGTTGAAGAGTTGAAGTGGAAGCCTGAAGCTGGGGATGAATATTGGATAATGGCAAGTAATTGCACTGCTATACCTATTATGAATAATTTAAGCGATAACGATATGGAAAGGATTGCTATCGGTAATTTTTTCAAAACAGAGGATGAGTGTGAAAAATATATTGATTATATGAAAGGATGCTCTATGAATTACAAGCCATAACAACTAAAAAACAATAGGCTCGAATACATTAAATTGTACCGAGCCTATTTTAGTATGAAGAAAAAAGATATTTACATTATTACTTTTATACCTGAACCACCTGCAGGGAATCCTACTTTAATTACAGACTTCAATTGAGAATCAATAGACTTCAATATTAAAGTTTGAGCTTTAAGCTCTAACAACATCGGATTTAAAGCACCCGAAGTATCAGAAAATATAGCATACAAATTACGAAGCTGTAAATTACTATCTGAAACAAAGGATCTCATTGAATTAAGCAATGCTTCTAATGCAGATGCAGTTTCTTCTGTTATTGACTGAATACCTTTTTGTAATCCGCTCAATTCACCTGCACCACCACCGAAATCACCAAGCAATCCTAATTGTTCAAGATACTTTTTAGCTGCCTCATCAAAAGCAATAGCATTTTTATCCATAAGCTCTTTTAAAGCATCTAATTCCTCTTTTGTTATATCAGCACCACCA
>JBOFKE010000398.1:0-4423 GCA_051657185.1 Bacteroidales bacterium
CATAGTTGTTTATATAGGTGTTGCAGATGTTGCAGATAAAACTTCAAATTTTGTTAGTAGTAAGCTTCTTTGTGAGAATCTAAAGCATAAGATCTACTTTTTAGATATTTGCAGTCAGGAAAAACATAATATAGAACACTGACAACCGTTTTTATCCGTTTATTCCTTATTTCTTACTTTGTTTCAGATATTCCTCCAGCATAGGAGAATCAAAACCAAGTTCTTTTGCTTTAAGAAAATCTGCATGTGCAGATTTTTGTTCATATTGTTTCATTTTTATTTTCCCCCGAAGTACATATCCAATCGGATTATCAGGATCCAGATTCAGGGCCTTCTTTATATCCTCCAAAGCCTTGTTGTTTTTGTCCCATAAAAAATATAATTCAGCTCTGTTTAAATAGATATTCGGATTTTTGGGATTGTTTGTAATAACAATATTATATAATCTCTCAGCTTCAGGATATGCTCCCATTTCTGTATTTACAGCTGCAAGACCTAATCTGGCTTTGGAACTGTTAGGATTAATTTTGAGCATTTCCTGAAAATCATTCAGAGCACCCGTCGTATCAGCTCTCTCAAGATATATCATTCCTCTGACATAATAAGGATCAATATTTTTATGATCTATACCTATTGCCGCAGATAGATCGGAAAGAGCCAGATTGATACTGTCAAGATCCAGGTAAAGTCTAGCTCGGTTCAACAATAATGTGGGAGATTCTTCAGCGAAAAGGAGTCCTGTATTATAGGATTGAAGAGCCTCTGTAACTTTTCCCTGTTCACGCTGAACCGTACCCAGATTAGATAGTAAAATAGCATTCTCCGGATTTGCAGGTTTGAGGCGCAATGCCTTCAATAAGCACTCTTCGGCAGCTGACCATTCTTTATTTTCCATAAAGGTAAATGATTTTTCTACCCAATCTTCATAAGTTTGAGCTTTAGCAAAAGTGAAGCAAAAAAACAGAGCTATAAGGCTTGTAATAATTTTCATATCGTTTATGTTTAGCGGAGTTTAATAATTTCACCTGCTTGAGGTGCATAATCAAACTCTTTTTTATTTAGTTTATAGAGAGATTTTAGTTTGATGCCATACTTCTGAGAAATCGTATGCATTGACTCTCCTCCTTGTACAGTATGTGTTGTGTATAGCTTTGCTTTTGATCTTTTCTTCTGAAGATAGATCGGTTCGCCAGACTGGGGTTGATAATTCTTAGGAATATCATTATATGAGCGGATTTTTTTAGCACTCATATGGAATTCTTTTGCAATAATTTCAATAGTCTCTAGCGGAAAGGCTTCTACATAAAGTAATCCCTGATTTGTAAATGTCTCGTGATTGAACTTATATATATTTTTACCTCTTGCGATTAAATCATATTCATAGAGATTATAATCTTCAATGATTTTAATCAGTTTTGTAGGATATGTTCTGTCTGTTGCATAACCGGCTTTAGACAAACCTTTAGCCCATGATTTATAATCTGTGGTTTCGTATCCAAACAGAAACGAGTACCGGCTTCTGTTAGTTAAGAATTTAGCATGATCTTCATAAGATTCCTCTGCATGTCTGTATCGGCGAAAACATTCATTTTTGGCATCATCATCGTGATATATACGACGTCCGGTCCATTCGTGACATTTAATCCCAAAATGATTATTTCCTTCTCGGGCTAATCTACTTTGTCCTGCACCCGATTCGAGTAACCCCTGTGCTAATGTAATACTTGCTGGAATGCTGTATTTTTTGCTATGCTCAATGGCTATTTCCTTGTAGACCTCAATATACTTAATGTAATTTTTATTTCGCTGCTGCGCTTGTGCTATAAGCGTAGAACTGCAAATAATTAAGAATAGCCACATTTTTTTTCTCATAACAATAATATTTATGGATTTCGTTTTTATACAACTAATTTAAAGTGCTAATTTTGTTACTAAGCAAAAATAATAATTCATTTGACATGAAAAATCTTGTAATATCTGCAAATATAAAAGTTTACGACTTCACTGAGTTAGGAGAAGTAGAAAAAAAATTAGTCGAATTGGCTCAGGAAGCAACAAAAAGGGCTTATGCTCCTTATTCGAAGTTTCAGGTTGGCGCGGCTGTCCTTCTTGAAAATGGAGAAATCCTTACCGGGACCAACCAGGAGAATGCAGCATATCCTTCGGGACTATGTGCAGAACGTACAACTTTGTTTTACGCAAATTCGCAATATCCGGATGTTGCATGCGAGATTTTAGCAATTGCTGCTTTTACAGACGGAGATTTTCTGAGTGAAGTGTTAGCGCCATGCGGAGCTTGTCGTCAGGTTATTCTGGAGTCTGAAGAAAGAGGTGGTAAGCCTATGCGTATTTTGCTGACGAGTAAAGATACAGTTTATGAAGTTGACAGTATCAGAGATTTACTTCCTTTGTGTTTTGAGAAATCAAGTTTAGGGAATAAATAATAAAAAAAAGGAATGATCAATATATTTGACCATTCCTTTTTTATTGAGTGTATGAATGTTAGTATTCAAATTTACCGAATTCGCTTTCAATGATCAGCTCGTTCTTCTCGCTAGCCTCAACACGACCAACAATCTGTGCTTCGATACCAAAAGATTTAGCAATTTCGATAACTTTTTCTGCATGTTCAGGTGAAATATAAACTTCCATGCGGTGTCCCATATTGAAAACTTTATACATTTCTTTCCAATCTGTACCAGATTGTTCTTGTATCATCTTAAATAATGGAGGAACAGGGAAAAGATTATCTTTAATTACACGTACATTTTTCACGAAATGCATAACTTTTGTTTGGGCACCACCTGAGCAGTGAACCATTCCATGAATTTTAGGACGCAATTCTTCAAGTAATACTTTAATGACAGGAGCGTAAGTTCGCGTTGGGGAAAGGACTAATTTGCCGGCATCAATACCGAGCTCATCAATTTTATCAGTAAGCTTCATATTACCGGAGTACACTAGATCTTCCGGAACGTTTGTGTCGTAAGTTTCAGGGTATTTTTCTGCGATGTATTTAGCAAACACATCATGTCTGGCAGAAGTAAGTCCATTACTACCCATACCACCATTGTATTCTTTTTCATATGTCGCCTGGCCATAAGAAGCCATTCCAACGATTACGTCACCTGCCTGGATTTTATCATTTGAAATCACATCAGATCTTTTCATGCGACAAGTAACAGTACTGTCAACTATGATTGTGCGCACGAGGTCACCCACATCAGCTGTTTCACCTCCCGTAGCATAAGCATTAACTCCCATGCTTCTGAGTTCTTCCAGCAATTCATCAGTTCCGTTAATAATGGCAGAAATTACTTCACCCGGAATGAGATGTTTGTTACGTCCGATTGTTGAAGAGACAAGAATATTATCAACAGCACCTACACATAATAAGTCATCAATATTCATGATTAATGCATCTTGTGCGATACCTTTCCACACAGCTATATCGCCGGTTTCTTTCCAATAAGCATAAGCTAATGAAGATTTTGTACCTGCTCCATCGGCATGCATAATGTTGCAATACTCAGGATCACCACCCAGAATATCCGGAATGATTTTGCAGAAAGCTTGTGGGAATATACCTTTATCAATGTTTTTTATTGCGTTGTGCACATCTTCTTTCGAAGCAGAAACGCCGCGTAGATTATAACGTTGATCGCTCATGTATAAATAAAAGTGTTTGGTTGGTAAAACTGGTACAAAGGTAAATAAAAAAAAGATACTATAATAACAATAAGCTTCGGATATGGCGGTTTTAACAACGTAAAGTCAGTTCTTCGGAGGTATAGATATAAAAAAGAAGAAGGATAAATCCATTGGATTTACCCTTCTTTGCTTCTTAAGCCAAATAATCTGATTATTCAGCAACTACAACTGTTGTGTCTGTAGCAAGAGTATCGTTAGTAGCTGTATCAATAACAGCTTCTGTAACTTCTTCAACAACTACTGGCACAGAGTCTACTGCAGGAGCTTGCTCTGTTTTAGCACCACCACAAGATGCGAAAGATACTGCAACAACAGCAACAAAGAACAAAACTAACTTTTTCATTTTGTAAAGTAATTAGAAACGTTAAAACTTATGTTGTTTTCTTTTTATCGCTGCAAATGTATAGCATTTTTAGACACTGCAATTATAAATATCAAATTATTTTTGAGGAAAAACCCGAAAATAACACTATTTAACTTGATGGGCCTGATATAGGTATCTTTTGATGCTTTTTTTCGGTGTTTTCTCAAATTCATTCGGATATAATTCGATAACCGAGATCTGTTCGTAAGGCGCAACAATCTTATTCAGGTTCTTACGATTTTCATCCATGATTGCAGGCAATACTTCTTGTGTATTATCGACACCGTCTAATCCATCATAATCGGGATAGACAAGAGCGACTAATTTTCCGTTTCTTTCGATAACCAA
>JBOFKE010000399.1:0-3443 GCA_051657185.1 Bacteroidales bacterium
AGATTGTAGATCATTCGGTCTATTTGATAGGGATGTTCCCCGATATCTTCAATAAATAGAATCGGATCATTGAACTGAGAGGTAATATCATAAGGTGTACCTCTTAAACCGCATAGCACCGCCAGATTCCCACCAATAAGAGTACCTTCTGCATCACCATATCTATTAAGCGCATTTTGTGAAAGCGAATATTCAGGTTTCACTCCCTTTAGCAAATCAAACATCAGAATACTGCTTTTGTCTTTACCGTCGGTTTCGGAAAGATGTTTGCACATCGGTGCATGCATAGAGATTAATCCGGCCTGATTGCAGAAAGCATGAAGAGCTGTTATATCTGAATAGCCAATGATCCATTTAGGGTTCTTACGTATTTCGTCAGGATTTAAATGTGGGAGTAAGTGGACTATCCCGTATCCTCCCCGGCTGCATAGGATGGCCTTGATTGAGGGATTGGATAAAGCATTCCGAAAACTATTGACGCGCTCAGCAATACTACCCGCAAATCTGCCTGTTTTTGTGCAGGCCAAAGGATCTATACTCACATTGAACCCTTCTCGCTGAATAACTTTTACAGCATCATCAATCAGAAGTGGTTCAATAGCCCCGGAGGGTGTTATAATGGCTATTTCGGAGCCTTTCTCAAGTGATTGAGGTAAAATCATATATCTATTGAAAAAAGTAGGGTTACGATGCAATATTAGTAAATTGCTTCATAACCCTACTTTAATTATAACTAAATCTTATGCATCAATTTTAGCATAAGTTGCATTTGCTTCGATAAATTCTTTACGAGGCACAACATCTTCGCCCATTAGCATCGAGAAAATATGATCGGCTTCTGTTGCACTTTCAATCGTAACCTGTCTAAGTGTACGATGTTCAGGATTCATTGTTGTATCCCATAGCTGTTCAGCCTTCATCTCTCCAAGACCTTTGTAACGTTGAGTGTGAACTTGCCCTTCATTTCCGTTCGCAAACTCCGAAATAAATTGCTGACGTTGCATGTCATTCCAGCAATATCTTTCATTCTTACCTTTTTTACATAGGTATAAAGGAGGTGTTGCGATATATATATATCCGTTTTCAATAAGCGGACGCATATAACGGAAGAAGAATGTAAGAATCAATGTTGCAATGTGTGATCCATCGACATCGGCATCGGTCATGATAATGATCTTGTGATAACGAAGTTTAGTAAGGTTCAAAGCCTTTTCATCTTCTTCGGTACCCACGAAAACACCTAATGCTTTGTAAATATTCTGAATCTCTTCGCTATCCATTACTCTGTGGAACATAGCTTTTTCCACATTCATAATTTTACCTCTAAGCGGTAGAATAGCTTGTGTGTTACGGTCACGTCCTTGTTTTGCTGTACCGCCCGCAGAATCCCCTTCGACAAGGAATATTTCGCATTGCTGAGGGTCTTTACCCGAACAGTCTGCCAATTTACCTGGTAGTCCGCCTCCTGACATAGGAGATTTACGTTGTACCATTTCTCTGGCTTTTCGGGCAGCATATCTGGCAGTTGCAGCTAAGATAACTTTGTCAACAATGGTTTTGGCTTCTTTCGGGTGTTCTTCAAGATAGTTTCTTAAAGCTTCACTTACAGCCATATCAACTGCTCCGATAACCTCATTGTTTCCTAATTTCGTTTTAGTTTGTCCTTCGAACTGAGGTTCAGCAACTTTTACTGAAACGACAGCTGTAAGACCTTCGCGGAAGTCATCACCACTGATTTCAACTTTTACTTTGTCGAGTAGCTTTGAATCTTCGGCATATTTCTTAAGCGTACGGGTCAATCCTCTACGGAATCCGGCAAGGTGAGTACCTCCTTCAATCGTATTGATATTATTTACGTACGAATATACGTTTTCATTGTAAGAAGTATTGTAAGACATCGCTACTTCTACAGGGATCCCCTGTTTTTCAGTAACAATGTGGATTACGTCTTCCATTAAAGGCTCACGTGATTTATCCAGGAAGCGGACAAACTCTTTTAAACCGTCTGTCGAATAATAGCTTTCATATTTATAGGATCCATCTTCATTTTTGATCCGTTTGTCTGTAAGGCTCAAACGAATTCCGGCATTCAAAAATGCAAGGTCACGAAGACGAGCGGCTAAAATATCGAATTTATATTCTTTTTCTGTAAAAATAGAATCATCCGGTTTGAATGTAACAGTCGTTCCGGTAATATCTGACTCGCCGATTATAGAAACGGCTGCGTAAGGCTTACCACATGAGTATTCCTGCATGTAAATATGTCCCTGACGACGTACTTCTACGCGAACATAGGTTGATAAAGCATTTACACAAGATACACCGACACCATGTAAACCTCCGGATACTTTATAAGATCCTTTATCGAATTTACCACCGGCGTGAAGAACAGTCAGAACAACTTCCAATGCTGATTTACCTTCTTTCTCGTGTATATCAACCGGAATACCACGTCCATTATCTACAACGGTAATTGAGTTGTCTTCATTGATTGTTACTTCGATATGATCGCAGTAACCAGCTAATGCTTCATCAATCGAGTTGTCAACAACCTCGTAAACGAGATGGTGTAACCCTTTAATACCGATATCTCCGATATACATCGCAGGTCTTTTACGAACTGCCTCCAAACCTTCCAGTACCTGAATACTGTCGGCTGAGTAAGATGCATTATTTGTGTTATTTAATTCTTCTGCCATAGATTGCTGTTTTCTAATTGACGAGTAATTGAGCATGAGGTTAATAGTTAAGTCAATTACTTCACAAAGATATAAAAAACTGTGGGTTAGCAGGCAAGGTTCGCGGATGAATTTTGCATTATCAATTAAAGAAAACTGCTGCTATGGACTCTTTTTCAGGGCATAAAAAAAGATATCTGACTTCGATGTCGTTTTTATAACATTGAAGTCAGATATCTGTCTGTTCTACTTATTATTAGAATCCTTTTCCGAACCAACCTTTATCTGAGAAATATCTCATTAGTTTTTGAATCGCATCCTGGATATCTTTTCTTATTTCTTCTTCGATCTCACGTACTTCTACACGTCCGTGCTCGTTCATTTTTGTCAATAAAAAATGAGAGAAGATTTGTTTCGCTTCGTCTTTTGACATTTCCTGGTTGAACTGGATCGTTAGTACATGACCATGCAAAACAATCTCTGCAAATAATCTTTTTTTCTCTCCGTTGTCTGCATAAACAGCATAATTTGTTACTTCATTTCCTTCTCCTACACAAGGAGGTACTAAAGTTTTCAGCAAAGGAAGCATTACTTTGAACGCTTGATCTATTTTTAATTTTTCCATATCTTTAAATTGTAAAGTTTAGGTTTGTATATAAATAGAACAGACTTAAACGGACAATGTTTATTGAATACAGAAAAAAATAGCTTTAACGAAAAGAGTTGTTTCGGATGATCTACTTCAATGCCGGATTTATGGATCAG
>JBOFKE010000400.1:0-7161 GCA_051657185.1 Bacteroidales bacterium
AAATTTATAATAACATTATCCACTATAAAACAATAACTATGGAAGAAAAATTGACCGTATTACTATGCGAAGATGATGAGAATCTTGGCATGTTGTTAAGAGAGTATCTTCAGGCTAAAGGCTATGTTGTAGATCTGCAACCTGACGGTGAAGCTGGTTTAAGAGCTTTTCAAAAAAACAAATATGATCTTTGTATCTTTGATGTAATGATGCCGAAAAAAGACGGTTTCACATTGGCACAAGAAATTCGTTCAACAAACTCTGAAATTCCAATTATTTTCTTGACAGCAAAAGCTCTTAAAGAAGATGTTTTGGAAGGTTTCAAAATCGGAGCTGACGATTATATCACTAAACCTTTCAGTATGGAAGAGCTTATTTTCCGTATCGAAGCGATCATTCGCCGCGTGAAAGGTAAAAAAATGAAGGAAGTTCAATATTACAAAATCGGTAAGTTTACTTTCGATACTCAAAAACAACTTTTGATCATCGGAGAAAAACAAACAAAACTTACGACTAAAGAATCTGAACTACTTTGTTTGTTATGCGTTCACATGAACGAAATCCTGGAAAGAAACTATGCATTGAAAACTATCTGGATTGATGACAACTACTTCAACGCAAGAAGCATGGATGTTTACATCACTAAACTTCGTAAATTGTTGAAAGATGATCCGGATATCGAAATCATCAATGTTCACGGTAAAGGTTACAAATTAATTGCTCCTGAAATCGAAGCATAATAAAATAAAAAAAGGAATCTGTATCAGATTCCTTTTTTTATTGCAACCAACCTATAAGGCATAAAAAAAGGTGAGTTTGTAGAAAATCTACACTCACCTTCTTTATGTTTCTTGAACCTGATTACTCTTGGATTCTTTTATTCAGAAGAATATAAGAGATAATTCCTACGATAATAACTACTAATCCTGTAGCCAAAGTAGTATTAGTAGTAGACCCCAAAAATTGAGGGATAGCTAAAATCGCAACACCAATGATTACGATGATAACTCCTAGGTATTTCATTAGTTCATTCATAAGTATATTATAGTTTAATTTCGTTCCTATCTGTTTGCCCTACAAATAAACTAATAAATCTCCTATGATAAAAATAATTTCCCAAAAAATGCCGTATTTTTTATTTGAAACCCCTCTCTCAGGGAGTTAAAATGCCGAAAATCAACTTTTTTAGTAATTTCATCCAAAAAAAAACAACAAGTCATTTGTTTTATCAAAAAAATAAATACATTTGTGCCATAGGAGTTACTTAATTAATCACACTAAAGCTATGAATAAGTCAGAGTTAATCAATGCAATGGCTGAGAAATCAGCACTTAGCAAAGCTGATGCTAAAAAAGCATTAGAAGCATTCATCGAAACAGTTACTGAAGAATTACAAAACAGTGGCAAAGTTGCCTTAGTAGGTTTTGGTACTTTTTCAGTAGTTGAGAAAAGCGAAAGAACTGGTATCAACCCGGCAACTAAACAGCAGATTATAATTCCAGCGAAAAAAGTTGCTAAATTCAAGCCAGGCGCAGAATTGTCAATTAAATAAGAATCAGATAGAATCTTATTCAAAAAATTAAAGACACAAAAGGTTAATATCATTTCGATAGGCTTTTTGTGTCTTTTTTTGTATCTTCGCGCAAAATTTTTAAAGAGTTATGTGTGATTTAATTTATCAGTCCCCGTTTTTCGCTCTTTTTGTCATTATTGCGTTAGGTTTCTTACTGGGGCGAATCAGTATCAAAGGTATATCGTTAGATGTATCTGCCGTTATTTTTAGTGCTCTGCTGTTCGGACACTTCGGTGTCGTGATTCCAAAAGCCCTAAGTGACTTTGGAATGGCGCTTTTCATCTTCACAATTGGAGTGCAAGCCGGACCAGGATTCTTCGAATCATTTAAGTCAAAAGGAAAAACACTTATGATCGTTACGATCTTATTAGTGATCTCTGCAGCATCAACAGCTATAGGAGCGATGTTCCTTTTCGGATTAACAGTTCCGGAAACTGTAGGTTTATTAACTGGTGCCTTAACAAGTACTCCGGGTCTTGCTGCTGCCAAAGAACTTGCAGGTGACTCATCTGCGATCTCGTATGGTATTGCCTATCCGTTTGGTGTAATCGGTGTGATCTTGTTCGTTAAGCTACTTCCTAAAATTTTGCGTATCAACATCCGTGATCTTGAAAAGCAAATGATGTCAGACAGACTTCAGAAATATCCGGAGATCAATACGGGTGTTTTCAAAATCACAAATGCTAACATTTTTGATAAATCTCTGCAACAACTAAAGGTTCGGACTACAACCGGAGCCATCATTTCACGAATTCTTCACAACGGTCAAGCCGATATGCCTGTTGCTAAGACAGTACTTCATGAAGGAGATATGATTAAGGCAGTTGGTACAGACGAAGCGCTAAAAAGTCTTGAAATGTTCGTTGGTGAGCGTATCGAGGGTGATCTTCCTTTAGGAGAGAACTACGAAGTACAAACAGGGCTTTTAACTTCGAAAGATTTAGTAAACAAAAGACTTGGCAACCTGAATATCCAAAAGAATTTCCGTGTGACAATTACACGTGTTCGCCGTAGTGGTATTGACTTAACTCCGACTCCGGAACTTGCTCTTAAGTTTGGTGATAAACTGACTATGGTTGGTCACAAAGGAGATATGTCTGAAGTATTACGTCTATTAGGAAACGATACAAAACGTCTGTCGGATACAGATTTCTTCCCGATTGCCTTAGGTATTGTTTTAGGGGTTCTTTTCGGAAAACTAAATCTTACGTTTGGTACAGGTATGAGTTTCTCTTTCGGTATGACCGGTGGTATCCTGTTAGTAGCTCTTGTATTAAGCTCTATCGGAAAAACAGGCCCGGTTATGTGGACTATGTCATCATCTGCCAACTCATTATTACGCCAATTAGGATTGTTATTATTCCTTGCAGGGGTAGGAACTTCAGCAGGAACAAGCCTTGTTGCGACATTAATGGAAAGTGGAGCAAGCTTATTTACAGCCGGTGTTGCAATCACATTGATTCCGATGATTATTGCTACCTTATTAGGCCATTTAGTGTTCAAAATCAACCTACTTGACCTTTTAGGAGTAATCACAGGGGGTATGACAAGTACACCAGGACTTGCAGCTGCAGATTCTATGTCTGATTCAGGAGCTCCAAGTATCGCTTATGCTACAGTTTATCCCGTAGCTATGGTGTTTCTGATTCTTGCCGTACAATTAATTGCCAGCATATTTTAAATAAGAATATTTCTACAATTAAACTATACAATCAACGAGAGCGTTTCATCAACTGAAACGCTCTCATTGCGTTAGAAGGGGACTGACAAATATAAAAGATGTTATAAACCCCTGCTGCTCTCTCAAATACAACAGGAATCCCGCAAAGTACATGTTCATTTTGCCTGATTTCTTTGAAAACCAGAAGCGAAAGATTAACTTTGTAACCTCAGAATAAAGTCTTTATTACGACTTTATTTGCGGTTTCGATCTTACTACTTGACGAAACACAAACATGTAAATATTAATATAATAAATAGATACGCAATGAAAATTGAGAAACAGATTGTCGAGTCGGTAGTTGCTGCCATCGAGTCTCTTTATGGACAAACCGTGGATCAATCGACTATACAGCTTTCGAAAACTAAAAAAGAATTCGAAGGACACTTGACTTTAGTCGTTTTCCCTTTCTTGAAAATCTCAAAAAAGAATCCGGAACAAACAGCTACAGAGATTGGTGAATACCTTACTGCGAATGCAGCTGAAGTAACTGCATTCAACGTTATTAAAGGATTCCTGAATCTGACAATATCTCCAGCAGCATGGATTGAACTGCACAACGATATTTTTGCAGACGAAAACTTCGGATATACTGCTCAGACTGATGAATCTCCGCTCGTAATGATCGAATATTCATCACCAAACACGAACAAACCTCTTCACTTAGGACATATTCGTAACAACTTACTTGGATTCAGTATCTCGGAAATCCTAAAAGCAACTGGCAATAAAGTTGTGAAGACAAATATTGTAAACGATCGTGGTATCCACATTTGTAAATCTATGCTAGCATGGAAAAAATGGGGAGAAAATGCGACACCTGAATCTACTGGCAAAAAAGGAGACCACCTTGTAGGTGATTTCTATGTTTTGTTTGACAAAAACTACAAAGCCGAATTAGCTCAATTAATTGAATCCGGGTTAAGCAAAGAAGAAGCTGAAGCTCAGTCAACGTTAATGGCTGAAGCTCGTGAAATGCTGCGTAAATGGGAGGCTGCAGATGAAGAAATCGTTTCGATATGGAAAATGATGAACAGCTGGGTTTATGCCGGTTTCGATGAAACTTACAAAACATTAGGTGTTGACTTCGATAAAATCTATTATGAGTCTGAAACCTATCTTGAAGGAAAAGACAAAGTCCTTGAAGGATTGGCTAACGGTGTTTGCTACCAGAAAGAAGATAATTCTGTTTGGGCTGACCTTACAGGCGAAGGATTAGACCACAAATTATTACTTCGTGGTGATGGCACATCGGTATATATGACTCAGGATATCGGAACGGCTAAACTACGCTTCCAGGATTATCCTATTAATAAAATGGTTTATGTGGTAGGTAACGAACAGAACTATCACTTTCAGGTTTTAGCTATTTTGCTTGACAAACTTGGCTTCTCATGGGGTAAAGACCTTGTTCACTTCTCTTACGGAATGGTTGAACTTCCGGAAGGAAAGATGAAATCACGCGAAGGAACTGTTGTTGATGCCGATGATTTGGCTCAGGAAATGATTGAGACAGCGCTACAAACATCTGATGAACTAGGCAAGTTAGATGGCTTCTCTGACGAAGAGAAACAAAATATTGCCCGCATGGTAGGTTTGGGTGCTTTGAAATACTTCATTCTGAAAGTGGATCCTCGCAAAAACATGACATTCAACCCGAAAGAGTCTATCGACTTTAACGGTAATACAGGTCCTTTTATTCAATATACGCATGCACGTATTTCTTCAGTTTTGCGCAAGGCTGAAGAGCAAGGAATGGTTCTTCCGAAATGGATCAACCCAACACTTGAAATCTCGGCTAAAGAAGAAGGCCTGATTCAGATGTTATCAGAATTCCCGGCAATCATTGACGAAGCTGCACGCATGTTCAGTCCGGCAATTATCGCTAACTATATCTATGACTTAGTTAAGGAGTACAATCAATTCTATCATGAGTTCTCAATCTTAAGAGAGGAAGATCATGACAAGCGATTATTCCGTCTGACTTTGTCTAAAAATGTAGCAAAAGTGATTCGTCACGGCATGTCATTACTTGGTATTGAAGTACCGGAAAGAATGTAATTCATCTAACGATATACATCTATAATATGTGAAGGAAGGAATGCTATCAGGGTATTCTTTCCTTCTTTTTATTTTATCTGACTGGATATTTTCTGCGAATGAATTTGAATTTCATGCTTATATTTATATATAAACTACTATTTTTGTAAACAACTACATAAATATTAATTGATTTCATCTATGAGTTTTCTAACTAAATTTTTCAAGAAAGAATCAAACGAAAATGAAGCTACAGCAAAGGTTTCTGTTGATGAGTTTGCAATGCTTATTCGTGTATATTATCAATCCGTGATTGCCATTAATCTGGGTATCTCGAATTTGAATATACTACAAGACCTGGCTATGTTTAAGCGCGTTTTGAAGGTTCCTACGCACAATAATAAAATAGGTATTGCTGAAAGATCCCGTGTTATCAAAATTTTAACTCAGGATTATGGCTTAACGCCTGCTTTTTTTACCGAGATTGATAACTCAATTAAAAAGAACTGTCGTAGTCAACAGCAAATCCAACCTTATTTTTTCCAGTTTCAAGGATTCAATACAGATTTATTTTCACTAATGGATAAGTTGATGCAAACGAAGTTTCGTGTTGCAATGCTTTTTAATAAGCTACTGCGTTCAATGACAGAAAAGACTGTACACGATATCTTTACGAAAACGGATTGGAAGGAAAAAAGTATTCGTAACGAGTCGGGAAACATTCGTAAATATTCGCAAACTCTCGGCTTATCTGAAGCATGGGTGACTGAGTATGTGTATAAAATTCTCGTACTTGCAAAAAAAGAAGGCAAACGAAAAAAAGAAGATAAGAAATAAAGAAACAAACTTCCGGAGTTCACTTCAGAATATCTTCACAGATGTATGTCTATTTCCGGAATAAAAAACAAAGGTATTTCGTACTTACGAAATACCTTTGTTTTTTATCTGAATGCATTTGTTTATTTATACAGACTATTCAGTTTGTCCGTGTATTGTTTAGCCTTTGCTACTGATTCTGCTGACTGCACACTGATAGCGTATTTACGAGGATCGGGAATAACCAGTACCGTACCAATTGGTATTTGATTCGGATTTTGAATTTTATCCTTATTCTCTTCAAAAATATAGCACCAGAAATGCTTATCTCCATAATATTTTTGAGCTAAAAGAGTCAATCGTGACCCGTAACGAATAGCTTCTTTTGCAATTGGATCATAATCAATAGTTTCAGCTTGTTTTTGTTGTGCTAATACATCTATTTCTGTTTCAAGCGAGTCATTTTTCGGTTCAGTCAATACGCTGGATGTATCATATGATTGTGCCGGTATTACATTTTCGGAAATAATCGCTTTCGAACGATTTCTCTCCGATTTCAATGACGATATACGTACATAAAAAAGGGCAAACAGGCCGATAGCGACAAGCAATAAAAGTATTGATGCAACCATATAGCCTTTATGTTCTTTGCTCTGAAAAGATTCTTTCTTTTCGAGCTGATCAGAATCGGTTTGGATAAGATCAGACTGAACTTTCTTATCAGTACCTTCCGTCTGATGAGTAATCGTTAAATGATCTTTCGGATTATCAATCGTATATTTAATTGATGGCTCTACATGCATATGAGTTGTATCAACATCAATAGGCAGAGGTATTTCATGGATTTCCTCATCAAAATACTCACGAGCTGCCGCTGCAATAGGTTCTACAGGTTCTTCTTTCAACTCCTCTTCATCCAGATCAATCGTATTCAAATGCGAAAACGGCTCATTCAGTCTAAAGGCCAAATCTTTATCCGGTGTAAAAGCAACTTTATAATGAGCAGGTAAAA
>JBOFKE010000401.1:0-2351 GCA_051657185.1 Bacteroidales bacterium
TCCTCCGATTATCCATGCCGAAACAGGCAAAGCTTCATAGGCCTTCCAATAATAGGAAGCATATTCCTTCGATGCCCAGGCTATAGCCCCGATAAACATCGCACCCATAGCTCCGGCTCGGGATGGTCGCTTACTGTAGATCGCATAAAAAGTAGGAACAAGAATAGACGTTAAAGCCAATACTCCCGAATCTCCTACCATTGCATAAATATCATTTTCACTCATAGCAAGGACGGTCGAAACAACTGACATGATCACGACACTTAGACGCACCATCCATACATCCAGCTTACGTTTGGTCCGACCTTCCAAAAGAGGTTTCATTATATTTTCGGCAAGGATGGCTGACGGTGCCAGCAAGGCTCCGGAACAAGTAGATAAAATCGCAGAAACCAATGCTCCTAAAAATAATATCTGCACAAACGGATTACCGCTACTTACTGCTATCTGAGGAATTATTTCTTGAAAATCGACACTTGTACCTGCTTGTACACGTGCAGGATCCATAATACGAACACATAAAGCAATCAGCATCGGTATAATAGAGAAGAATAAATACATTCCCGCACCAAAATAAGTTGAACGAACAGCTACCTTAACGTTCTTGGCTGAGTTTACGCGTTGAAAAATATCTTGTGAGGCCAGAGATCCTAAACCTATCACCATCCAGGCGGTTACCCATTCGTTGATTGATTCGGCATTCTTCTCAGGCAATATATTGAAAAAACCTTTCGGCGCACTATCCAGAACAACTTCTAATCCTCCGATCTGAGTAATCAAAGTAAAGCATAACACACACAGGCCCAATACGATCATAATGGATTGAAAGAAATCCGTTATCGACACAGCCCACATACCTCCTGCGAATGTATAGGCCGTAACGACAGCTGATGAAATAAGGATACCGGTTGACAATTCAAGTCCGATGATCAACTTTAGCAAAATTCCCAAAGCAACCATCTGCGCAGCTATGTATCCAATGTACGTAACCAACATAAAACAAGAAGAGATAAACTCAATCTTGTCTCCGTAGGCTTCTTTGAATAAATCGGCAATTGTCAGAATATTCCTTTTGTACAAAGGTTTTGCCAGGAAAGCTCCGAAAAGCACTAAACACAAAGCTGCCCCGAGAGGCTCTTCAATTACACCAATCAGGCCGGATTCCATAAACCGACCGGCAGCACCAAAAATAGTTTCAGCACCATACCACATTGCAAACAATGCAAATGAGTTAAAGAAAAACGGAAGATTACGTCCCGCATTCACATAGTCGTCTCCTGTCCGAATTTTCTTCGAAGCATATACGCCTATCCCCACTGTAATTACTAAGTAAAGAACAATAAAGGTTATCAACATCTTGCAGAAAATAGAATAATAAAATCGATGATTCGGGATCACCGACAGATTAATAAAAAGCTTAAAAGCTGTAATCATAAAAAAAAGCCCTCTGCATTCTTTTTCAAGAAACAGACGAGGCTTTTCAGTGCAAAGATATTAATAATCAATATCGGAGGTTCTTTTCTAATTGTTAAATTTACAGAAGATGCATTTTCAACCTGTTTTTTGAATTTAACAATAAGCCAGCCGAACACGAATCCGACTTCGAATAAGTCTCTCCCAACGTGTCAAATACAATACAGATGCAAGTGTAAGTCCGGCAACAAACCCATACCAAAGACCTTCTTCCTGAAGCCCTAATCCAAAACCAAAAAAATAGGCTGTGCTTAAACTGGCAACCATATAGCAAATAAACGAGTAGTACATTGGTACTTTCACATCTCCGATACCACGTAAAGCTCCTACCGAAACCAATTGTAATCCGTCTGATATCTGATATACTGCTCCGATAAGCAATAATTTGGAAGCCATCGCAATCACCTCTGTATCACTCGTAAAAATAGCAGCTATGTGCGTGCGCATACAAAAGTAAACAATGGCCAATGCCGACATAAACAAAGTAATTATATGTAAGGATGCGGAGGTCGCTCGTTTGGCCCCGATGAAATCGCTCTGTCCTACTTTATGACTTACACGAATCATTGTCGCATTAGCAATACCGGTGGCAATCATAAACCCAAACAAAGTTGTTTGCAAAGTAATCTGATGAGCAGCTAAAGCTACTGCGCCAAACCAGCCCATCATAATTGTATTAAACATAAAGGCAGAGTGCTCCATCGTAAATTGCAGGCCGATCGGAAACCCCATTTTACTCAGATAACAGATCTGTTTCTTTTGCAAACCGCTTCGTTTGAAAAAGAAGAAAAATCTTTTATAGGAAGAGTTTCGCAAATAATAAACCAAAAACAAAACAGGCATAACAATTCTGGATATAAGTGTTGCAATCCCTGCCC
>JBOFKE010000402.1:0-3618 GCA_051657185.1 Bacteroidales bacterium
AGCTCTTCTGTCAGATAACCCATTTTCACCATAACGATATCTGCCTTTCTTGGGTCTAAACCAAGATTGGTGAAATCTTTCTCATAATGATAAGGTTTACGTGTTTCAGTAACAATAATACGCAAGCTTCCGTCACGAATCACCGCTTCTTTATTCTCCGGAGTTTCACGGATAGCTTCTACCGTACCAGAAATCTTAACAGGTCCTGCATAACGATTATCAACCATTGCACCTGCTACGCCCGATACTTTAGCTCCAATACCGGCTTTAATAGCAGCATTCACTAACTCAGGTCCAGGAATCGATGCATAGATAAACACCGGCCCGTTCGGATCTTTTAATTCCTTGCGTTTAAGCAATTGTTCTAATGTCCAGGATACATCCCCTGCACCACCGGCAGTTGGATTATCACCCATATCACTGATAAAATAAGGTTTCTTAGTTGATTTAAATGCATTAGCCAGACATTCATCCAGACTTGCAGTCGGAGCTACAAATTCAAACTGATCTCTTACATTCCAGAAATCACGTGCTAATTTCTCTGCACTGGCAGCAACTTCTTCCTGATTATCTCCATAAGCCATAACTACCGCATGATTTCGTGGTTCGTCTGCCCATGCATAAGAAATCCAGATCGCTGCATCGGTAACTCCTTTGCTTGCTGTTGCCGGAACAATACCCGCATATAATGATTTACCCGGCTCGATACGTGTACTTGTCTTTTCCCCCGGAAGCAAAACCGGAACATATACCCACGCTTTGTAAGCCGGTTTTCCTTTACCGCTTTCAACACGATCCAACAAATTCGTTACGGCACGACGACGTGATACAATACGGTCTTCGTGAGGAGCCATACGGTAACAAGTAATCAGATCTGACTCTTCAGCCAACTCTTTAGACACACATCCATGAGGATCCATACAAGTGGAGATTACCGTATTAGGACCTACTACTTCGCGGACACGATTAATGAAATCTCCTTCCGGATCATCCAGACCTACAACGCTCATCGCTCCGTGAATATCAAGGAATAAGGCATCATAAGGCATATTTTGTTTCAGTAATTCAATCGTTTGCCCTGCTAATGATTCATAGGCTTCACGAGTAACAATACCACCCGGAGTTGCTCTGGAAACCATAGTCGGTACCCACTCTGCACGATCTCTTAAAACTGAGTCTTTAGCCAGAAACGGATATAAATCAAAAACATCGTTACTCCGGTTGATACGGAAATAATCTTCGGTAGTTTGAGCAGGAGAAAAAGTACTACACTCAATAGCGATACCTGCTATACCTACGCGTGGTTTCTTGTCTTCTTTCGAAGAACTCACACATGATGCGAATAGAGCCGCAGAAAGTGTGATTAGCGAAAAGATTTTTTTCATCATTTATTATTGTTTGCTGAATTGGTTCTGTGTTTTTTGTTCGTCGATTGTGGTTTCCGATCGTTGCGCAAAGTTAATATTTTAAAATTAAAGCAACCTATATAGCTCCTTAATAGCTTTTAATTATATACAAAATTCGCGTATAACTCTTTGACATTTCGACTAATAAAGCACCTCTTTATGTTTCAATTCGCTATATAGAATTAAATTATGTTTACTTTTAGGTAACATCATGGTTTTATTTTTTATTTTAATTACATTTGAGCGTCGTTTATTAAGAGATCAGAAATATCAATTGATAGTAACTCGATATTGAACACTTTGAACAAACCAAGTAAATCATAAACTATGCAGAAAATCACTCTGAGCTTGTTGCTTTGCGGGATGACTTTACCAAGTTTCGCAGCACAAGATTCATTGCCCGGATTTCACTACAGCAAGCAGTTAGCACCTGTAGGTGACGAATGGCAATCTCCTGAGAATCTGGCTCTGAACAAAGAGCAGCCACGTGCTTATTTCTTTTCATTCGACAATGTCGAAAACGCACGTAAATTTTTACCCGAGAATAGTAAATACTGGAAGTCTCTGAACGGAGAATGGGATTTCAACTGGGCTCCTGATCCTGAATCAAGACCTAAGAACTTCTATGAAACAGATTTCAACTCTTCTTCGTGGGACAAACTAAATGTTCCTTCTAACTGGAATATTGAGGGGATTCAGAAAGATGGCAGTCTGAAATATGGTGTACCTATCTATGTAAATCAACCTGTAATTTTCCAACATAAAGTTGCAGTAGATGACTGGCGCGGTGGCGTTATGCGTACCCCTCCTCCACACTGGACAACATATAAACATAGAAATGAAGTTGGTTCTTACCGTCGCGACTTTGATATTCCTGAAGATTGGGACGGTCGCGAAGTATTTATCAGCTTTGATGGTGTAGATTCATTTTTCTATTTGTGGATTAATGGTCAATACGTAGGTTTCTCTAAGAACTCACGTAATACGGCTAACTTTAATATTACTCCTTATCTAAAAAAAGGTAAGAATGTTGTTGCTGCCGAAGTATATCGTAGCTCCGACGGTTCTTTCCTTGAAGCGCAGGATATGTTCCGTCTTCCGGGTATCTTCCGTACGGTTGCATTATATGCTTCGCCGAAGGCACATATCCGTAACCTGAATGTGATTCCTGATCTGGATGAAACATATACTGACGGAGTATTGAACATCACAGCGGATGTTCGCAATCTTGGTAAAAAGAAAATCAAGAATCATACAATTGAATATACATTGTATGAGCACGAATTATATTCGGACAACAACAAAAAAGTTCCGAACGTAATTGCAACAGCCAAATTAGATATGGTCAATCCAAATCAGGTTGGCGAAGCTGTTACTCAATTAAAAATGAAAGCGCCTAAGAAGTGGTCTGCTGAAGAGCCTTACCGTTATACTTTGGTTGCTGAATTAAAAGACACCAAAGGTAAAGTTGTTGATGTAGCTTCTTCTATCGTAGGTTTCCGTGAAGTGGAGATCAAAGATACACCTGCTTCTCAGGATGAATTCGGTTTAGCGGGTCGTTACTATTATGTGAATGGTAAACCGGTTAAATTGAAAGGGGTAAACCGACATGAATCAAATCCTGAGAAAGGACACGTTATCTCCCGCGATTTGATGGAGCAGGAAGTGATGTTAATGAAACAAGGAAATATCAACCACGTTCGTAACTCTCACTATCCGGATGATCCTTACTGGTACTTCCTATGTGATAAATACGGTATTTATCTGGAAGATGAAGCCAATTTGGAGTCCCATCAATATTATTATGGCTCTGCTTCTTTGTCTCATCCGAAAGAGTGGGAAAAAGCTCACGTTGCACGTGTAATGGAAATGGCTCATGCGAATGTTAACAATCCGTCAATCGTTATCTGGTCTTTAGGAAATGAGGCTGGTCCGGGTGAAAACTTCGTAACAGCTTACAACGCATTGAAGAAATTTGACAAATCCCGTCCTGTACAATATGAAAGAAACAATAATATTGTGGATATGGGATCGAATCAGTATCCTTCAATCGCATGGACACGTGAAGCGGTCAAAGGTAAATATAACATTAAATATCCGTTCCATATTTCAGAATATGCTCACTCAATGGGTAATGCCTGTGGTAATCTGGTTGATTACTGGGATGCTATCGAGTCAACAAACTTCTTCTGCGGAGGTGCTATCTGGGATT
>JBOFKE010000403.1:0-4258 GCA_051657185.1 Bacteroidales bacterium
AGAGTGTCTGAAACAAAAAAAATACAAAAGCTAAATATGCAACAAAACACTGAATTACAACCAAAAAAAGATTATCATGAACCTATGCACACAGCTGAGCATATTTTGAATCAGACTATGGTGCGGATGTTTGGTTGTAAACGCTCTGTGAATGCACACATTGAGCGAAAGAAAAGCAAAGCGGATTACTTCCTGAACGAATGTCCGACAGATGAACAAATGAAAGAAGTAGAAAAACGTGTAAATGAAATTATTGATAAACATTTAGACGTAACCGAAGGAATGATGGAGCGCAAAGAGGCTGAAGAAAAACTTGACCTTGCAAAACTCCCTGAAAATGCCGGTGATCTTTTACGGGTTATTTATGTAGGCGACTACGATGCTTGTGCCTGCATCGGATGCCATGTTAAGAATACGTCAGAGATCGGACACTTTGTTTTGTTAAATTATGATTATAACGAAGGAAGATTACGAATTCGTTTTAAACTTCAATAAGATAGAATTGTTATAAAAAACAGGGATACAGTAATATTTTCAGCTACAAAGTAGTGAAGAAGAGAAACTTTAATATATCTTTGTGCGAATTTGAAGATGTAAAAAGAAATTATATAAGAAGATTTATATGTTGAATCCAATTACAAAAACGATTGACCTTGGCGATGGAAGAACCATTACCTTGGAAACCGGTAAGCTTGCAAAACAGGCAGACGGAGCAGTGATGCTACGTATGAATAATACGATGATGCTTGCTACAGTATGTTCTGCAAAGGATGCTGTTCCGGGTACTGACTTCATGCCGTTGTCAGTAGATTATAAAGAAAAATTTGCTTCGAACGGTCGTTTCCCGGGTGGTTTTACAAAACGTGAAGGTAAACCATCGGATTATGAAGTTCTAACATCTCGTTTAGTGGACCGTGCTCTACGCCCACTTTTCCCGGATGATTATCACGCTGATACTTTTGTTCAAATTACGCTATACTCATCTGATGGAGTAGATATGCCTGATGCCCTTGCTGGTTTGGCTGCATCTGCTGCGTTGGCTGTATCAAATATTCCTTTCAACGGACCTATCTCTGAAGTACGCGTTGCTCGTATCAACGGAGAGTTCAAAATCAATCCTACTTACTCTGAATTAGAGACTGCTGACATGGATATCGTAGTTGCTGCAACTATGGATAATATCATGATGGTTGAGGGTGAAATGAAAGAGGTTTCTGAAATGGACCTTTTGAGTGCAATGAAATTTGCTCACGAAGCAATTAAAGTACATTGTCAGGCTCAAATCGAGTTTGCTGAAATGGTAGGTTCTACGGTTAAACGTGAATATTGCCACGAAGAAAACGACGAAGATCTACGCAAAGATGTGTGGGCTAAATGTTACGACAAAGCTTATGTTGTTGCTACTTCTTGCAACAATGACAAACATGGTCGTGGTGATGCTTTTGCAGCTATCCTTGATGAATATCTTGCCGGATGCTCTGAAGAAGAAGTTGCTGAAAAGAAAGGATTAATCGGTCGTTATTATCACGATGTTGAGAAAGAAGCGATGCGTCGTTCTATCTTAGATGAAGGTAAACGTCTGGATGGTCGTAAGACTACAGAAATCCGTCCTATCTGGTGCGAGATTGATTATCTTCCGGGACCTCACGGTTCAGCTGTATTTACACGTGGCGAGACTCAGTCTCTGACTACTGTAACATTAGGTTCTAAATTAGATGAAAAAATCATCGATGATGCTTTGGTAAGAGGTAAAGAACGTTTCTTACTTCATTACAACTTCCCTCCATTCTCAACTGGTGAAGCTCGTCCTACCCGCGGTATCGGTCGTCGTGAAATCGGTCACGGTAATCTTGCATTACGTGCTCTTAAACCAATGATCCCTGCAAACTGTCCTTATACAATTCGTATAGTTTCAGATATTCTTGAATCAAACGGTTCTTCATCAATGGCTACAGTTTGTGCTGGTACATTAGCTTTGATGGATGCTGGTGTTAAGATCGAAAAACCTGTTTCAGGTATTGCAATGGGTCTTATCACAGACAAAGGAAATACAAAATTTGCTGTTCTATCTGACATCTTAGGTGATGAAGATCACTTGGGAGATATGGACTTCAAAGTAACAGGAACAAAAGATGGTATTACTGCAACTCAAATGGATATTAAAGTTGACGGTCTATCATACGAAATTCTTGAAACTGCTTTGAATCAAGCTCGCGAAGGCCGTATGCACATTTTGGGTAAAATCACAGATTGTATTACTGAGCCTCGTACTGAATTGAAACCTCACGCTCCACGTGTTGAAGTTGTGATGATTCCTAAAGAACTTATCGGTGCTGTTATTGGCCCTGGTGGTAAAATCATCCAAGGTATTCAGGAAGAGTCTGGTGCAATTGTTACAATTGAAGAAGTTGATGGTATGGGTCGTTGCGAAGTTTCTGCCACTAATGGTGATTCTATGCGTATCGCTCTTGCTAAAATCAAAGGAATCGTTGCTCAACCGGAAATTGGTGAAGAATACGATGCTACTGTAAAATCAATCAAAGATTTCGGTGCTTTCGTTGAATTCATGCCTGGTAAAGAAGGATTACTTCATATTTCTGAAATCACATGGGAACGTTTAGATTCTATGGAAGCTTCAGGATTAAAAGAAGGTGATAAAATCCGCGTTAAATTATTAGACGTTGATAAGAAAACTGGTAAATTCAAACTTTCAAGAAAAATATTACTTCCTCGTCCTCCTCGTACTGAGAGACCAGAAAGAATTGATCGTCCTGAAAGACCGGAAAGACCAAACAATAACAACAGACAATAGTCCGCTGATTACTAAATATAAAAAAAGGATGCCGATCGGCATCCTTTTTTTTTTGCTTTATAACTTTTCAATCTCATTCACAATATTCGCAGCTGAATCAGGTAATGCCATTTTTAATGCATTTACCGATAACTGAGTCAGACGTTCGGGGTCATCGATTAGTTCAAACATAGCAGGAATCAATTGACCTACCGCATCCTTATCCTTAATCATTATTGCAGCATTCTTCTCAACCAAAGCTTGTGCATTCTTAGTCTGATGATCTTCTGCCACATTAGGCGAAGGAACCAGGATCGAAGCCTTTCCTAAAATACAAAGCTCCGAAATAGAACTCGCTCCAGCGCGGGATATAACCAAATCTGCTGCTTTGTAAGCTAAATCCATCCGATCTATAAAAGCATTGACTAGTATATTCGAATGAGATTTTCCTTCAATAGCCTCAGCAATGCGCTTCTCATAAAGTTTACCTGTTTGCCAGATAACTTGTACAGGCGATTCTATCAGTTTATCAAATGAGCTTAAAACCGCTTCATTGATTGTTCTTGCACCCAAGCTTCCACCAATTATTAGTAATACAGGTTTTGAAGGATCCAATCCCCAATTGGCTATAGCATCCTCTTTACTAATGTCTGTAAGCAGAGATTGGCGAATCGGATTACCGGTCAGAATCAGCTTATCTTTCGGAAAAAACCGATCCATTTTATCATAAGCAACACAAATACGGGCTGCATTCTTAGCCAAAAGCTTATTAGTAACCCCTGCATATGAATTTTGCTCCTGAATTAAGGTCGGTATCCCTAACAATTGAGCTATTCGCAGAGTAGGACCACTTGCATACCCACCTACACCGATTACGACATCGGGCTTAAAAGAGCGGATCTTTGAAAGAGCTTTAAACATGCTTCCGGCCAGTTTAAAAGAGATCGGGATATTCTTAAGCAAATTCTTCCGGTCAAATCCCCGAATCGATAATCCTACAATTGGATAACCGGCAGCCGGGACTCTTTCCATTTCCATTTTGCCCTCAGCCCCGATAAATAAAATGTCGGCATTCGGATCACGTTGTTTTATTTCATTTGCTATTGAAAGCGCAGGAAAAATATGTCCTCCTGTTCCACCTCCACTAACTATGTATTTGCGTTGTTTCTTCATTTTCTTGTTTTGGTTCCAGATTAGTAAATTTCCAGTTTCTCAATGCATCCGGATAATCATTATTCGTATAAACGCTTACACTCAGAATAATCCCAATATAAACACATGTAATAATTGTCGATGTCCCTCCCCTGCTTATCAAAGGTAAAGGCTGACCTGTTACCAGACCCGAATCAACAGCTACCGCCATATTGATGGTAGCTTGAAAGACAATCATCAATGCACACCCCATGGCCAGAAGCTGACCAAAAAGACTATCGCAGGATCGGGCAATCTGACCCGTTCGAAATATCA
>JBOFKE010000404.1:0-3354 GCA_051657185.1 Bacteroidales bacterium
GCAATTCTGGCTGTACAAATGATGGCGACAGGCGATAAAGACCTGCAAGAAAAATTAGCTAACTTCAAAGAATCTTTGAAAAATAAGATTGTCCAGGCTAATCTTGATTTGAAAAAGGTAGAATATAAATTCAAAACTAATTAATCCTTTGATTTTGGCGTCGGAGGAATAAAAACTTTTATAGAAATGACAATTAACGAAATCCAGGACTGCATAATTGATGAATTTGGAATGTTTGATGATTGGATGGATAAGTACCAGTTATTAATTGACTTGGGAAATAACCAGAAAGCGCTTCCTGAAGAATATAAGAAAGAAGATAACCTGATTAAAGGTTGTCAAAGTCGTGTATGGTTACATGCTGAATACAAAGATGGGAAAGTTATCTTTGATGCAGAAAGCGATGCATTAATAGTAAAAGGAATTATTTCTTTATTAATTCATGTTGTTTCAAATCATACTCCGGATGAAATATTGAGTGCAGATCTGTATTTTATTGATCAGATTGGATTAAAAGAGCATCTGTCACCGACGCGTTCAAATGGACTAGTGGCTATGGTTAAACAAATGAAGATGTATGCGATGGCTTTTAAAGCCGCAAATATGTAATATGTTTGTCCTAAAATAGAAAAGAGATTACTCAAACTGTGTTTATTAACAAGTTGAGTAATCTCTTTTTTTATGATCTATAGAACGATTCGTGTTTTTTAATTGTTATTTTTATAGATATACCTTATTCTCTAATTTAAATAATAATTATCCATGAATATTCGTCGCCTTTTGGTAATCAGTCTGATATTTCTTCTTTCAGGCGGATTAGTAGCAGCCAAAAAAAGATATGAGAAGAAAGATTATGTGGATGCATCCGGGAAATCCTGGCCTTATTGTATCCTTTATCCCGAAAATTATGAGCAAAGTGCAGCCTATCCGCTAATTGTTTTTCTCCATGGTTCTGGCGAAAGAGGAGAGGATAATGAAAAACAACTAACTAACGGAGCCGAAGTTTTCTTAGATAGTTCTTTTCGTAAACATTATCCATGTATTGTCGTTTTTCCGCAATGTCCGACAGATCAGTATTGGGTAAATGTAGATCGGATTAATTGGAAATTTGACGAAAATAAACCGGATCTGACAGGTAAGGTGGTCGATTTTATCAACGAATTGGTAGAACAGCGCATTGCTGATCGCGATCAAATCTATGGCATAGGTTTGTCAATGGGAGCAATGGGGGTTTTAAATATTGTCCAGAATTACCCTGACTTACTTCAGTCTGCAATTGCTGTTTGTGGAGCTACAGACTTGCAAGCATTGAAAAAAGCAAATGTAAAAACTCCGGTTTGGCTGATTCACGGAGACTCAGATCCAGTGGTTCCGACTTATTTCTCACGGGAGGCTTATCTGATATTAAAGGATAAAAATGATAAAGCGCGTTATACCGAGTATCAGGCGACAATGCATGATAGTTGGAATAAAGCATTTACCGAACCCGATTTTTTAAGCTGGTTGTTTGAAGACTGATTATAGTTATCGAAAAACGATATCTTTAATCACTTCGACGCCTAAATGTTCATTCATCATGCGAATGATACGTTCGCGTGACATTTGTAACTCTTGTCGAAGTACGGCAGATGTAAGATGAACATACAAAACGCCATTTTTGATATAAACGTTCTGGGTATATCCCGAAATACCTTTTCCCATAAGCGCGTGCCAGGAATGAACGGCACGCGTTTCGTTTAATTTTGAATCTATTTGGTTTTCGCGCAGGAATTCCCGAATTGCATCACCAATAGATTGAGTATTTTTTCTTTGCATATTTCTTTATATGAGTTCTATCTCTCCGTTTATAACTGTGAACAAGCGATAATCTGAACCTATCTTGCGAATAATTTCATCCAGATATTCACGATTCGTATCTGTAATAAATATTTGTCCAAACTCATCGCCAGATACCAACTTGATAATCTCTTCCATACGCTGCGAATCAAGTTTGTCAAATATATCATCAAGCAACAAAATCGGAGTTCCGATCTGTTGTTGTTTCAGGTAATCGAACTGAGCAAATTTAAGTGCTATCAGAAAAGTCTTATTCTGACCTTGTGAGCCAATCTTTTTAATAGGATATTCGCCTAAGCTCATTGTTAAATCATCGCGGTGAATCCCTCTTGTCGAATAACCCAATATCCGATCGCGGTTTCGGGACTCTTTTAATAGAATATCAAGGCTTCCCTCGTTCAGATGTGACTGATATTCAAGACTGACAGATTCATTGCCCCGGCAAATCAGGTCATAATATTTTTGAAATACCGGAATAAAGGAGATTAGAAAATTGCGTCGCTCATTATAAATAAAGTTCGCCGCCTGTGCCATCTGATCTTCCCAGATATCAAATAGAGTTTCGTCAGGAACAACATCAGCTTTGAGTAGCATATTTCTTTGCTGTAAAGCTTTATTGTATCGAATTAAGTATTCAAGATATACTTTGTTATGTTGCGAAATTACCATATCCAGAAATTTTCGTCGCTCGTCGCTTCCACCTGCGATAAGTTCGAAATCGTCTGGCGATATCATTACCAAAGGAATTAATCCGATATGATCAGAGAACTTCTCATATTCTTTTTTATTCCGTTTAAAATGTTTTTTCTGTCTTCGCTTCATGGCACAATAGATCTCCTCTTGTTGCCCCAAGTGCTCATAAATGCCTTGTAGCATAAAGAAGTCTTCTTCATGCTTGATATTTTGTGTGTCAGGCAGCAATGATGCACTCTTGCAAAAAGAGAGATAATAAATCGCATCCAGCAGATTTGTCTTTCCCATTCCGTTATTACCTAAGAAGCAATTGATCTTAGAGGAAAAAGGCAACTCGGCACTTTCGATGTTTTTATAATTGAGAATATGGATTTTATTTAATATCATTTCTTATCTTTAAACCGAAATAGATAACAAAGTTACGAATTTAGATTCGAGAGTAAGATTTTCAGGTCTATTTTCTTTATCATATTAACACCCTCGAATAGTAAATTTCTTTTTTTACTACGTTAGTTTTTTAGAATTATGAATAATAAGGAGTTTGAAAAACGACTGTCCGAAAAATTACCGTTGAAGACAGAAGTTATTACACAAATGTCTGAAGAGTTCATTTCGATGATCGAACAATCTCTGACTCAAAATAAAACGGTGCAGATAGCCGGTTTCGGAACCTTTGAAATAAAAAAAAGAGGGGAACGGATAACGAAACACCCTTCGACAAAGAACAGAATTTTGATACCTCCTAAATTGATATTGAATTTTATTCCTGCTAAATCGATTAAAGACAATTTTAAAAATAATCAATCCGATGAATCCTAAAATAAC
>JBOFKE010000405.1:0-5390 GCA_051657185.1 Bacteroidales bacterium
ACCTTGCCAAGGTTAGGGTCGCGGGTTCGAGTCCCGTCTTTCGCTCAAGGTCTGCCCGGATGGTGAAATGGTAGACACGCAGGACTTAAAATCCTGTGGCCATAACGGCTGTGTGGGTTCAAGTCCCACTCCGGGTACAGAGAGAGCTTCAGATAATTCTGAAGCTCTTTTTGTTTATATTGATTTTTTTTGGTCAAACATTTGCAGGTATAAAAAAAAGTATTACCTTTGCACACGTAATCGAAACACAAGCGATTATAAATACATCAAACGCGAAAGTAGCTCAGTTGGTAGAGCATAACCTTGCCAAGGTTAGGGTCGCGGGTTCGAGTCCCGTCTTTCGCTCTAAGGTCTGCCCGGATGGTGAAATGGTAGACACGCAGGACTTAAAATCCTGTGGCCATAACGGCTGTGTGGGTTCAAGTCCCACTCCGGGTACAAAAAGCTTCAGATTCTTCTGGAGCTTTTTTTGTTTTTATACGTGTTTGTTATTCTTGAAGATTAGTATATTTTAGAAATCTAATTATTAGTTGTATATTTGGTCACTCATATAGAACATTATTCAACTATATATTTATATAACCAATAAAATCTTAGAAACTGACAAAATTACGTATGAAAAAATTAATTCTTTCATTAGGCTGCTTATGCTCCTTTATGTTTGCTTCGGCTTCTCTACCTACAGCCGAAACAGTTGTATTGCCTAAGCCGGCTTCGATTACTATCCAAGACGGATCATTTCAGATTGGAAATGTTCTGACCGCACATTTGAAAAAAGCAAAAAACGTAAATGCTTATCTTAAGCAAGAATTAAAAAACAACTTTGGTGTTGAGTTGAAAAACAGCTCAAAGAATCCCGGACTCCTTATTGATGTAAATCCGAAATCCGATATCTCACCTGAAGGCTACTCTTTGAATATTACAAAAGATGGTATTCAAATATTGGCTTCAACTGAAGCCGGAGCTTTTTATGGCGTACAATCTTTGCTACAGTTAATGAAAGCTGGTAAAAGCGGAAATACTTTTCAGTTAGCATGCCAGCAAGTACAGGATGCTCCGAGATTTTCATGGAGATCGTTTATGCTTGACGAAGCGCGTTACTTCCATGGAGAAGATGAGGTCTATAAATTATTGGATGTAATGGCCGAATTGAAAATGAATGTATTTCACTGGCATTTAACTGATGATGCAGGGTGGCGTATTGAAATAAAAAAATATCCGTTGCTTACAGAAGTCGGAGGCAAACGCAGAGATACTCAGATCGGCGGGTGGAATAGCGAAGAAACGATGGGTAAATCTCATGAAGGCTTTTATACGCAGGCACAAGTAAAAAAGATTCTTGCTTATGCAAAAGAAAGACATATAAAGGTTGTTCCTGAAATTGAAATGCCGGGCCACGCAAGTGCTGCTATTGCTGCTTATCCTTGGCTGGGTACAAAAAACGAACAAATTGAAGTTCCCGTAAAATTCGGAAAACACTATCATACATTTAATGTTATTGATCCGAAAGTAAAAGGGTTCCTGAAAGATGTAGTGGCCGAAGTGATTGACTTGTTTGATACAGATGTTATACATATCGGAGGAGACGAAGTGCGTTTTACGCATTGGGAAGAAGATACAGCAATGAATGCTTATAAAAATGAAAAAGGATTCAACTCGTTCATGGATATTCAAATTGAATTTACGAACGAAATGTCTCGTTTTATTGAGAAAAAAGGTTGCAGTATGATGGGATGGAACGAGATTTTAGGGAAGAATCTTCATGCTTCTGACAATATCTCATTTGCTGAAACATCGACCTCTGTCGCTCCTAATGTGATTGTACAATACTGGTCTGGTGATATCAAAGATCTGGCTAAGGCAGCAGAAAAAGGTTATAAACTGGTTAACTCACATACCAGCGCGACTTATCTGGATTATGGACATAACCAAATTACGTTGAAATCGGCTTATTCTTTTAATCCGATTCCGAAAGGAATGCCGAAAGATGCTGAAAAGAATATTGTCGGATTAGGTTGTCAGATGTGGGGCGAGTGGACTCCGACTATACAGCGGGTTCATGAACAAGCATTCCCGCGTATTGCTGCTTTAGCAGAGGTGGGATGGACAGATCTGGATAATAAAAACTATGATTGTTTTGTGAAACGTTTGAAACCTCTTACAGAAGAATGGAAAGAGCGCGGAATCAAAGTTTATCCATACGCAGAACTTGATTAATATAAAAAAGATAAAGAGAGCTGTCTGATTCATGTCAGGCAGCTCTCTTTTGTTTAATGTTCTTCGGTATTATGCATTCGATTTATTATTAGCTTTGCTTGTTTTTTTATATCTTGCCCATGTTTCTTAATCAATAAAACAGTTCGTAAAAGTTCTTATGACTACCATTATTAAAACCATCAGTTCATTATATCCAATATCTGCCGCAACCATTCAGTTATTGGAAAGGCATCTTACATTATGTCATTTCCCGAAAAAGTATCAGTTAATTCAAGAGGACAAGTACTGCAAGTATGCTTATTTTATAGAAAAAGGAAGTACGCGCTCTTTTTGGCTGGTTGATGGCGAAGAAGTTACAACGTCATTTAGTATAGAAGGAAGTCTTGTTTTTAGTATGGATGAACTTTACTATGATAAAATGAGTGAAGAGTTTGTTGAAACGTTAGAAGAGACTACAGCATACCGAATTAAAATCTCGGACTTAAGAATGCTTTTCGAAACAAATTTAGAGTTGGCAAATTGGGGTAGGATTATTCATCAAAATGAATACAGACGTATTCATCGCTCACATAAGGAATGTTTTACCTTGCCTGCAAAAGAAAGATATGAAGCCTTCAAAGAACAGTTTCCCGAAGTTTGCCAGAAAGCTCAACTGGGTTATATTGCTTCATATTTAGGCATTACATCATCGACATTAAGCAGGTTGAGAGGGAGGACTACATAGGTCGAAATGTATATTTTGATATAGGTCAAATTCTAAAACATTTAATTTTATTTACTTTGCCTTAGAATCAATAATTTAATCAATCACAGTATGCAAAAAATTTCTACTGCCGCTTATTCGAACACAAAACCACACTATTTAATACTCGATGGACTACGTGGGGTTGCGGCTTTAATGGTTATTTGGTATCATATATTTGAAGGTTATGCCACGTCACCATTTGATCAAAAGTTTAATCACGGATATTTAGCTGTAGATTTCTTCTTTATCTTGTCTGGTTTCGTTATCGGTTATGCTTATGATGATCGTTGGAAAAAAATTACAACCTGGGATTTCTTTAAACGTCGTTTGATTCGTCTTCAGCCGATGATTATCCTGGGTGCTCTTTTTGGAGCTGTTGCATTTTGTTTACAAGGAAGTGTGCAATGGGACGGAACGAAAATCTCTTTATCGATGGTTATGCTTGCTACTCTTCTGACCATGTTTCTTATACCTGTTGCACCGGGTGCCGGTGGTGAAGTTCGGGGAAATGGAGAAATGTTTCCGTTAAACGGACCAAGTTGGTCATTGTTCTTCGAATATATCGGTTATGTTTTGTATGCGCTGATAATTCGTCGTTTATCAACAAAAGCTTTAACAGTTTTGGTTGCTTTGGCGGGAATCGGTCTGGCTACTTTCTCATTTCTTAATCTATCCGGATTTGGGAATATGGGTGTAGGTTGGTCGATGGGCGGATATGGTTATATCGGAGGCTTCTTGCGACTTTTGTTTTCCTTTTCAATGGGCTTATTACTTTCCCGTAAGTTTAAACCTGTAAAAATTAAAGGCGCTTTCTGGATTTGTGCATTATCAGTTATTATACTTATGTCAATTCCTTATGTAGGCGGACAAAGTGCAATGTGGATGAATTGTCTATATGACTCATTGTGTATTCTTTTTATTTTTCCTGTTCTTGTCTGCATTGGCGCTTCGGGACAGATTAAAGATAATAAAGATGCAAAAATATATACCTTTTTAGGAGATCTGTCTTATCCGCTTTATATCATTCATTATCCATTAATGTACTTATTCTATTCATGGTTGTGGACCAATAAGTTAACTTTTGAACAGACATGGCCAATAGCAATCGCGATGTTCTTCGGAAGTATTGCATTAGGATATCTGTCACTTAAACTATACGATGAGCCGGTAAGAAGATGGCTTTCTAAAAAGTTTTTGGCGAAATAATAGCTGGATAATTACTATATTACTGCTAAATTTGTAATCGAGGTAGTTGAAAAACATTTTTCGGCTACTTCGATTACCTGTTTTTGTAAGGATCTCCTTTGGGGAAATCCTGTAAAATTAGAGATATCACACACTAAATAAATTATAACATGAAGAAAGCAAGAACTAAAATGATTCTGTTTGCTGCTCTGGCTCTTTCATTAGGCACATTGCACGCACAAGAAACAGAGTTTGATCTAAGTTCTCAAAGGTCTGAGTCACAAGATGTGAATAAAGTCCCGGGAATGAAGATTGATCATAAAGGTTTGGTTATTAATCCTCAGCCTCATTCTGTGAAGCGAATAGAAGGAAAACAACTGAATGCATCGAACGGTTTTTCATTGAAAGATAAACAAAAAGCTTTTGCCGGTGATTTGTCTTTCCTGACCATTGCGAAAAAAGGAACTCCGATAATCATTGACTTTGGAACTAAAATAGCAGCTAAGAAAGGTGTTAAAAATGTTTCAGGGGCTTACTTGCTTACCATCAACGATAAAGGTATTGAAATTATCGGTTTTGATGATAAAGGTGCTTTCTATGGTATTCAGACACTTCGTCAGATTCTTGAAAGTCCTGTTTCAAAAGACGGAACACTACCTCAATTGGTTATTAATGATTATCCGGATATGAAATACCGTGGCATCGTAGAAGGTTTTTACGGTCCCCCATGGTCGCATGAGGTTCGTTTGTCATTGATTGATTTTTATGGCAAATTCAAAATGAACAGCTATTTATACGGGCCAAAAGATGATCATTATCATAGCTCGCCAAACTGGAGACTTCCGTATCCTGAGAATGAAGCAAAAAATATTAAAGAACTGGTAGAAGCATGTAATCGTAATCGTGTTGATTTTATCTGGGCCATCCATCCCGGTAAAGATATTAAGTGGAACGAAGAAGATTACCAGAACTTATTGAAAAAATTTGATCTGATGTATGATCTTGGCGTTCGCTCTTTTGCTATTTTCTTCGACGATATCGAGGGTGAGGGAACAAATCCGGTTAAACAGACTGAATTATTGAATCGTCTGAATAAAGATTTCGTAGAAGCGAAAGGTAACATTTCATCATTGGTTATGTGTCCGACAGATTACTCAAAGCTATGGGCAAATCCAACTGAAAAAGGAAGTCTTGTTACATTTGGTAACACGCTTGATAAATCGATCGATATGTTCTGGACAGG
>JBOFKE010000406.1:0-2716 GCA_051657185.1 Bacteroidales bacterium
CCTTCATAGACAAAGGTAAGGTCAATGGAGCATTGTGCAATAAGTTGTAAACTGGTTGCGGAATTAGATTGTACCCATGATGGATTAGTCGTAAGAATACTTACTCCTTCAGGAAGGGTATAACTCAAATCCATAAGCAATTGTGATGATATATTGTCTTTGGGTAATAAATTATTGGGAACTCCGCTATTATCCCATCCAAACCAGCAGGATGTATTGGGAGCTGTAATACTATTGTTACTTTTGGTCGATTTTGTAGTATTATCCGGACTCACTTGTTCCCGTGCATATCCGCGAATCGTGTTACCTGCAATTTCTCCGAGAACAACGTGAGGAGCACCAATACTCATAGATACGATATAAACCTGATCTGTATGAACAGGCATAGAGATAACTCCGCTAGCACATCCATAAGGGTTTGTATATCCTGCTTCAATGGGCGAAACGTCCGTTCTCAGCATCTCAGTATTAATGCCGTCCACATAAACAAATGGATCTTCTGCAAATATATGATAATGGATAGATCCGATATCCTGTCCTTTTATCAGATTTAAGTCTATATCATAGGAGTAATCGTTGACTGTAGCATAGTTATGATATTGAAGAAACTCAGTATCTTCATTATCATTATTATCTGTAATGACGGGGTCTTCTTTGCACCCAGTATAAGATAAGAGAGACAGTAAAGCACAAAACAAACTAATTTTTGGCCATAATGGCGAACAGCATTGTTTCATAGTTGATCGGTTAGATTAGTGAATAATAAAATCTATTGTCCAGACTTTAAGTAATAGAATAGAAAGTTATTTTAGTAATAAACAAGAGATTATAGCGAGATGTTTTTCTTGTATCTGGTTTTAACTATAACAATCCCTGTTATCGAGATTTGCCTTTTGGGAATAGAAAGGATTATTTTTTGGAGATGGTATGAGCTAAACGAATAAAGGCTTTCAGCAATATTGCTGAAAGCCTTTATTCGTTTAGAAAAAATCAGGGTATCATTTCGAAACGATATCCCTGAGATTGTAACCATTTGACCGAATCAACGAGCGACTCTTTGAGTCGTGCGATTGATTTAACCGAATCATGGAAAACAATGATAGAACCATTACGGGTTCTTTTTTTTACTATATTAATTATATCCTCGCCTGTCAGGAGCGGATTATAATCACGGGTGACAACATCCCACATAATTATTTTGTAGTGTCTTTTCAGAAACCACATTTGTGGCATACGGACATGTCCGTGCGGCGGTCTGAATAAATTGCTTTTAATTAATTCATCAGCTTTAGCCACATTTGCAAGATAATTACGGGTCAGTGTGCGCCATCCTTGCAGATGGTTGAAGGTATGATTTCCTACGCGATGCCCCCTTTTCAAAACTTCTTCAAATAAATGCGGATACTTTCGCACATTATCACCTACACAAAAGAATGTAGCTTTTATCCCAAGTTCATCTAATGTGTCCAATACCCAAGGCGTAGCCTCGGGTATCGGTCCATCATCAAATGTAAGATATACGACCTTTTCATTTTTGTTGATTCGCCAGTGAGCTTTGGTGAATAACATGCGATAAAGAAAAGGTGGTTGTTCGATTAAAACATTCACGCTTTATTCTATTTGTTTTGTTTCGATTTTACGTTCCATGCTTGTGCATATTCCGCAAAAATCGGGAAGTATTTTTCAGCCAAAGGCTTGTCATTGATATCAGCAACTTTCAAAGCTTCCTGCATTACGGCCAGTTGATGTCCGATTTCAGTTGAAGAGTATCTTCTTTGGTTCGGAGTCAGCGAGTAATACCACTGTAGGTATTGGCTTGAAGATTTCAGAATATCAGAAAGAATGGCATTTCCTTTTTCATCTAAACCTAAAGTGTAATACTGATCGGCAAATGATAGTGTTGAATAGTCATTCGGTACTGATGTAGGAGGAATTACTTTCATTGCATGATCCAGTGCCTGAATTGCTTTTTCTGTTTTTCCTTCGTTGATCAAAGCATCTACCAGACTTGTAAACATGTATCGGAATGTTTTTGTCATTCGGATATTATTTTCATCTAAATAGACTTTTGGATTTTCAATACCTCCCCATTGGAATTTGTTGACCATATTGTCAAACATTACGTCCGTATTAATTACTCCACCTTCTTCGCTTACAGGATTGATTCTGTATGCCAAACCTTCCAGACTGAAATTGTCTTTCAGATTCAAGTACTGATCACTGCCAACGGTTACAGCATAATATATAGGGCGTTTCCAGTTATTATTGTTGATCATATCCAGAATCATTAATTCTTGTTTGCCTAAATAATTTTTATTGCTTAGGTCAATGATCATTTCTTCCGGAATACTGTCAATATAGCTTGCTGGAACGGCTCCCGATTCAATTGCTGCTTGTTTATCAATCTTAAGTTTGAATTTCTTAGCAGGAACAAAATCCATTCGTCCGTCATAACCCGGAATACGTTTAAATCTTTCGTCTTCCGACTTAACAATGTCGAGTGCCGTTTTCAGATCAAGGGTATCTCCGCTAAGCATATCCATCAAATAAACAACATCACGTGTTCCCTGAATATACTGATCTTTTGTAAAGTCAATCGGGAGCGGAGCGGATTCATAAGCCTGACGTTTCATCTGATCTACGTACCAGTCTGTTTGAAGGTAGCTAAGATTCGCAACACGAACGTCTGTACGATATCCTTCTACCTCTTGTGCGT
>JBOFKE010000407.1:0-1912 GCA_051657185.1 Bacteroidales bacterium
GAATCAAATGAAATGTTCTGCATTGGATAGCGATTCAAGTAACTCAATAGCGAATCTCTTACCTCTTTTGATGAACTTTTCCTTTCCAGAAGCATAAACAGTTCTTTAGATTTCTGCTTAATGGCATTACGTTTAATTGTTGATGAGTGATCTCCTGCAAGAATCTCTCTCAAGGACTCTTTTTGCAAATATAAATTCGACTCTTCCTCCTGGCTGATCCCGTTAAACTGACGGATATAACTTATCGATTGAGCATTAAGCAAATAGTTTTCAACAATCTTATTTGTAATATCCCAATCTGGTGATATGATATTGAATTTAAAATTGAATAATTGAGGATAGACATAGTATGGATTCTCTTTATTGTCCATAGATATTCCTTTTCTTCCTTGATAATTTATTTTTGCATGATGCAAAGGCATACTAAAGACAAACAGAAACGTCTTAATCACTTCAATCCTCATTTCTTTCTCTGTTCTCTTCTGCTGTCTCCTATTCTGCCACCTCTTCATATTCTCATAATTCCCCTGAATATTAAAATCAGAAGTTGATACTCCCTTCTCGCCAACCAAAACGATTTCCGGCTGCATACAATCTTGCACACTGCTCCATTGACGAGCATAAGTAGTATATTGAACAGGCACTTCAACCAACGAGAAACGAGAAAAAGGATAATCTAAATTATTGCCAGCTTCAATAACTTGCTTTATATCTTTAATTAATGAAGGGATCGTATCCTGAATTGAATCTGTTATACTCCTAAAGGAATCATGGCCTTTAAAGGTTAATAGACTGAAATTTACATTATCGACTTTCACGGAACGTTGTTCATAATTCCCGATGATTGCCGTCAACCCTAATACAGGTTTATCCGTTTTATATTTGTAGATATTATCTGAAAACGAAACCGAATCGCCCTGAGCTAGTCCGAATAATCCTTTTTGTGTATGTATTTCGGTCGAAAAATGACTAAAAAAAGTTCGAAGCCATTTCGTGTTCACGGTACTGAATCCTGTACCCGGGCGCGGATACCAGTACGTTTCCGGTGTAAGCAGCAAATAATCTTCATCAACAAAAGCATATTTTTTATTGAGATTAAGCATGTTCCGCGAAACTATTTTTTCATACTCCTCTTTCTCAATATCCAGATAGCAAATCAATTCGTCAATATTCCCTTTATATGAAAATGACCAATTAACAGCATCTCCCTCTCCGAGCTGAGTCGGAGTTTTTACTTTCAGAATCTGATGATCCTGATCAAATAACAATGCCTTCTTACTCTCATTATCAAAAACAGATGTTATGTGTAAAGATGGATTCAACGTAAAAATAAAAGAATCAGAAGCCTCATCTGTCCGTCCTTTTATACTTACGTTTACTTCTATTGCATCCGGTTGCTGATTCAGTACTATTTCGAAGCTATCCACTTCTATGACCGGAGCATTCACATACCGGTTGTTCATCTCCAGATATACTTCACGCAAAGCACTGTCACGATTAAACCCGTTCACATGTTTTACTATGCCGGAGGCAGCCAGCACAAAGAAAAAGATCGCCACACCGGTCCATATCTTCTGTTTCTTCTTCGAGTTAGGCAAACGACCGTACATACGAATCGTCATTGCTATAAATCCTAACCCCATAAACAGATAGATAAAACGTAACGAAACGATCTGATCAAAGTTGGCAAACCCCACAATGTTGCTTTTCATTAATGGCTGGCCAAAACCCAGAAAATCAAACAAGTTGTAATATTTCTCTTTTAGATAAAACAGAGTCAAAGCGATATACCCCAGTACAGAAACGAACGTCAGCGCCTGATTTTTCAGAAGCAGCATCACAAAAAAAGACAACCCCATGATATAGATAAGGGTCGGAAGAGACAGTATAAAGAAATAGAGGATATAAGCTG
>JBOFKE010000408.1:0-1910 GCA_051657185.1 Bacteroidales bacterium
CCGTTCAATCCATCCCGATACACTACATTGTAAATAGTACGCTTGTCGTTTTTCTTAAATACATTTGCATAAATCGCATTTTTGCCAATGAACAGCTTGTCCGAAACGCGTACTATTTTATATTTTCCATCCCGATAGAAAATGATGATATCATCAATATCAGAGCAATTGCATACAAATTCATCTTTTTTCAATGCGGTTCCGATAAATCCTTCCTCGCGATTGATGTAAAGCTTTTCGTTTGCTTCAACGACTTTTGTAGCTTCTATCGTGTCAAAACCTCTGATTTCCGTCTTACGCGGGAAATTTTTCCCGTATTTTTCTTTTAGTCTTTTAAACCAGTCGATTGTGAAAGTGATGATATGCTCGAGGTTGTAGTCTATTTGTTTAACCTTTTCTCTAATCGCCTCAATTGTCTCATCAGCCTTATCTGAATTGAATTTCAGGATACGTCCCATTTTGATCTCCATCAAACGCAGGATGTCATCTTTGGTGACTTCACGTAAAAACAGCTTTTTGTGTTTAGTCAGGCGCGAATCGATATGCGAGACAGCCTCATCCATATTTTTACTTTGCTCGAAGCCTTTATCTTTATAAATGCGCTCTTCAATAAAGATTTTTTCAAGAGAGGCAAAATGCAACTGCTCTAGTAATTCCCCTTTTTCAATTTCAAGCTCACGGCGAAGTAAATGCAAACTTTGGTCTGCATTGTGCTTCAGCACATTCGTAACATTCAGGAAGTGTGGCTTATTGTCGGCGATAATACAACAGTTTGGCGAAATGCTGATTTCACAATCTGTAAATGCATATAAAGCATCTATCGCTTTATCCGAAGAAACACCTGCTTGAAGATGAATCAAAATCTCAACGTCTCTGGCTGTATTGTCATCGACCTTGCGGATCTTTATTTTTCCTTTGTCATTGGCACGCAGAATAGAATCAATCAGCGAGGTGGTGGTTTTACCGTATGGCAATTCCGTAATAGCTAATGTGCGATTGTCCTTTTTCTCTATTTTAGCGCGTACTTTGACATTTCCGCCACGTTCTCCTTCGTTGTACTTGCTTATATCAATAAGTCCGCCTGTCTGGAAATCCGGATATATCTGAAATTCCTCTCCTTTGAGGTAAGCGATACAAGCATCCAGCAGTTCATTGAAATTGTGCGGTAATATTTTGGATGAAAGACCGACAGCGATACCCTCTACACCCTGTGCCAGTAATAGCGGGAATTTAACGGGTAGTGTTAATGGTTCTTTGTTTCTGCCATCGTATGAGGGTCTCCATTCGGTTGTTTTTGGATTGAACACAATATCTAATGCAAATTTCGACAGGCGTGCTTCGATATAACGGGGAGCGGCAGCACCATCTCCGGTCAGAATGTTACCCCAGTTTCCCTGACAATCGATTAGAAGATCTTTTTGTCCGAGTTGAACCAGTGCGTCTCCGATCGAAGCATCTCCGTGCGGGTGAAATTGCATTGTGTGGCCAATAACGTTCGCTACTTTATTATAGCGGCCGTCATCCAATCTTTTCATCGAATGAAGAATCCGACGCTGTACGGGTTTTAGTCCGTCATTGATATGGGGAACTGCACGCTCTAAAATAACATAAGAAGCATAATCCAGAAACCAGCTTTGATACATGCCGGTCAGATGGATCTTTAGATCCTGATCGTTTTGGGGGATCTTATAGCCTGAATGAGCTCCTGTTTCGGCTGCAATGTCCTTTGCGTCAAAATCTTCAGAATTTGTATCTGTTGAATCGTTATTGTTATTCATGTGTTGTCTTAAATATGTTTCTTGCAAAAATAATAACTATTCTTTGAATATGCGCAAATGCTTGATATGCAATTAGGATAAAAGGGGTGATCAAAGTCGGGTTATGTGGTGCTGGATAATAGGAGTGAGTAA